>CAZLXM010000122.1:0-8935 GCA_964563105.1 uncultured Bacteroidaceae bacterium | reverse complement strand
CTTTTATTACTGCCGAACTTAAGCCCTGATGTTCCATTTCATTCAATCCCGATATAGTAATACCCTGGGGCGTGGTAACTTTGTCGATTTCCTTTTCCGGATGATTTTCAGTTTCCATGATAAGCCTCGCAGCTCCCCGGATCGTCTGTGCCGTAATAATCTGAGACATTTCTGCATTGAAACCTATTTCAATCCCTCCCTGTGACATTGCACGCATGAATCTTAAAGCGAACGCAATGCCGCATGCACCGATGACAGTTGCTGCACCCATCAACTCTTCGGGAATACGAATGGTTTTTCCCATTTTGTCAAATAAAGAGAAAATATATTCCTCCTGTTCCTTTTGCATATTCCGGAAAGATATACAGGTCATTGATTCACAAATCTCAATTGCGGTATTAGGTATTATTCTTACATTAGGCAGCGAACCAAAGACCGTTTCAATATTTTCATGACTGATCCCTGTAACAGTAGAGATCAGAATATGGCCGGAAATGAGGCAGTCTTTTATCTCCTCAGCCAGGGCCATAAACTGCTGAGGCTTAACAGCCATGATAATTATCCTGGCTTGTTCAATGGCTTCACGGTTGTTCTTTGTTACTTTGAATCCGTTCCTTTGTAGGAATGAGATTCTTGATCTGCACTTTTCAGTCACAATAATCTCATCAATCACATACTGACCTGATTTTATAAGTCCTCTGGCCAGTGAAGTGCCAATATTCCCTCCTCCAAGAACGGCAATTTTATATTTTTCCATTTTGTCTAAAATAAAAAGACGAAGATAATTAAAAACTATATTTACTCTCCGGAATTAAAAATAATGTTTTATAAAATTAAAATTTTTACTGACGATCCTGGCTTTATCATCAATAATCTTTTCTGTTTCTGCATAACAGGGCGCTAACAAGCCTGAACGCGAAGAATGGTTCATGGACATGGGAGTGTCTTTGTTAATTATTCCTCCACTGATGTGAGATGAGTCACACATCCGCTGGTTGAGCGGAGCCGAAACCAGCAGCCACTCCCCCACCCACAAATTCAATACTTTCGTATCTTTGTAATCAAAATAAGATCTTAAAAAATGAGCAAACTTTATATTAAAAATATGGTCTGCAACCGATGCATAATGGTAGTAAAAAATGAACTTGAAAAATCAGGGTTTAAGATAAACAACATTATTCTCGGAGAAGTAACACTTGACAGAGAACCAACTGACACAGAAAAAAAGAAATTAAAGGAAAGGCTTGAATCTTTGGGCTTCGAAATAATAGATGACAGAAAGAGCAGAATTATCGAAAAAATAAAAAGCACAATTATCAAACTGGTTCAGGATCAAAACAACAACTTAAAAAGAAACCTGTCTGATATTTTGAGTGAAGAACTTTTACATGATTATAACTATTTATCCAATTTATTTTCTGAAATAGAAGGGACAACAATAGAAAAATATTTTATTGCCCAAAAAATAGAAAAAGTAAAAGAATTATTGGTGTATGATGAGCTGTCTTTGAGTGAAATTGCCTTCCGCCTTAATTATTCAAGTGTAGCATACCTGAGCAACCAGTTCAAAAAGATAACAGGTCTCACACCAGGCCATTTTAAAAAAATAGGTCAGGATAAACGAAAACCACTTGACAAAGTGTAAATCTTACAAATCAATTCCAAAAAACTACAATAGCCATTATTTATATTATTGCCAATTTTGTATTGCAATTAATATAAAGAAATTCAAATATGGCTGCACATAATAATAAAGATATAATTTATCTTCCCCTTGAAGATTTAAAGAGTGAACATTGCGCCTTAATAATAGAAAAAGGGCTTGATCAGGTGAAAGGCATTGAAAGTCATAAGGTAGAGTTGAATAACCGGAGAGCTTCAATAAAAGCAAATGACAATGAAAGCGTATCAGAAGCAATAAAAACAGTGAAAAGCCTGGGATATGATGTCATTACTGCTAAGGGCATTTTCCCCGTTTTAGGCATGACCTGTGCATCCTGTGCCAGAAGTGCTGAAACTATTATTAAATATGAGCCAGGGGTCCTTAGTTCTGCTGTAAATTTCGCTACAGGAAACCTTAGCGTTGAATATCTCCCAAATATGACCAATATTTCAAAGCTTCAAAAAGCGGTACAGTCTGTTGGTTTCGATCTGCTTATTGAAGATGAGGGCAAACAGCATGAAACATTGGAAAATATACATGACAAAAGGATCAGGCAATTAAAGGACAAAACTATCGGTGCTGTAATACTTACTTTACCGGTATTTATTATTGGGATGTTTTTCATGAATATGCCATATGGCAACATTATCATGTGGATTTTTTCCACCCCTGTTGTTTTCTGGCTGGGCAGGGATTTTTTTATAAATGGCTGGAAACAGGCCAGGCATCATTCAGCCAATATGGACACACTTGTAGCTTTGAGTACTGGAATTGCTTATCTGTTCAGCGTTTTCAATATGATTTTTGCAGATTTTCTGCTTCAAAAAGGATTAGAAGCTCACGTATATTTTGAAGCAGCAGCCGTAATTATTACCTTCATTCTCTTAGGCCGCTTACTGGAAGAAAAAGCCAAAGGTAATACCTCTGGCGCCATTAACAAGCTAATGGGCTTACAGCCTAAAACTGTCATTCTTATTGAAACCGACGGAACAGAAAAAGAGCTTCCTATTGATGATGTTAAAAAGGGTGATATTATTCTCGTAAGACCGGGGGAAAAAATTGCAGTTGACGGACTGGTTATATCAGGAAGTTCATATGTTGATGAAAGTATGTTAAGCGGAGAACCTGTACCGGTTTTGAAAAAAGAAAACGATAATGTATTTGCAGGAACAATAAATCAAAAAGGCAGTTTTCAGTTTAAGGCAGAAAAAGTAGGTAAAGACACAATGCTGGCACAAATTATCAAAACAGTGCAGGAAGCACAGGGCAGTAAGGCACCTGTGCAAAAACTGGCAGATAAGATTGCAGGTATTTTCGTCCCTGCAGTAATGGGAATTGCCCTGATTACATTTATTATCTGGCTGATTTTTGGCGGCGAAAATAATGTGGCAAGGGGATTACTGGCAGCCGTTACTGTGCTGGTCATTGCCTGCCCGTGTGCATTAGGCCTTGCCACTCCTACAGCGATTATGGTCGGACTTGGCAAAGGGGCTGAAAACGGAATATTAATAAAAGATGCCGAAAGCCTTCAAACAACTAAAAAAGTAAATACCATAGTTTTGGATAAAACCGGAACAATAACAGAAGGCAGGCCTGAAGTTACAAATTTACATTGGCTAAATAATGATAATACAACAAAAGACATTTTGTACAGTATTGAAAGACAATCTGAACATCCACTGGCAGAAGCAGTTGTAAAATATTTTGAAGAAGCGTTGATCCTTCCTTTATCGATGTTTGAAAGCATTACCGGTAAAGGGGTAAAAGCGGGGTATAATAATAAGAGCTATTTTGTGGGAAATAAAAATCTTTTAACAGAAAATAACATTCATCTTTCGCCTGAACTATTAGAATATGCTGATGAATGGGAAAAACAAAGCAAAACCGTTATCTGGTTTGCAGATACTAAACAAGCTCTTTCTGTTATTGCCATATCAGACAGGATAAAAGAATCCTCTATAGAAGCCATTAAAGAATTACATGATATGGGTATGGATATTTATATGCTTACAGGGGACAATGAAGGCACAGCCAATGCCATAGCAAGGCAGGCAGGCATTAAACATTATAAGGCAGAAGTTTTACCACAACAAAAAGCTGCCTTTATAAAATCATTACAGGAGCAGGCTAAAATTGTTGCAATGGTTGGTGACGGGATAAATGACAGTACAGCATTGGCAACAGCCGATGTAAGTATCGCAATGGGTAAAGGCAGCGATATTGCAATGGATGTCGCTAAAATGACCATCATTTCATCTGATCTGAGCAGGATCCCAAAAGCAATACGTTTATCAAAGCAAACAGTAACAACTATTAAAGAAAACCTGTTCTGGGCTTTTATCTATAACATTATTGGAATCCCGATTGCAGCAGGTATACTTTATCCTCTAAACGGATTCCTTTTAAATCCTATGATTGCCGGTGCCGCTATGGCATTAAGCAGTGTTAGCGTAGTAAGTAACAGTCTTCGTTTAAAATGGAAAAAATAAGAAAAGCGACTTAATGATTAAAAGAATTTATCAAGATAAACAAAAAATCCGACACTTATACCAATACCACTAAAAATTTCCTTATTTTTACCGCTACCGTCACCAGAATATTTCCAACTGTAGCTGGTCCGTAAATATTTTGCAAGAATATCCAATGAAACAATATCACCAAGAGGTATAGCAGATCCAACACCTAAGCCAAATGAAAAGATCCCTTCCGATTCATCTTCCCAAGACATTTTGTATGTTCCCACCAGACTCATAATTTCAGCATAAGGATACATTTTTTCAAGGGGATAATAGTATCTGACAAAAGGCCCGATAGCAAAACTGGTTTCGTTCCATTTATCATCATCATCAACCTCTTTAATTGAATTCCCCGATAACTCAATAGAAAGACCGGCAGCAATATTATCAGTGAAAAAATAACCTGCCTGCGGAAGAAAATTATATATGAAATGTTTGTACTCAGCTTCTGCGGAATTAGAATCATGTTTATGGCTTTCAGTAACAAACCTAAGCCCGAAAAGATTGGGTCCGTCATATCCGCGTAAGGCCATAGCTGTAGAAATACCGGTTAGTAACTTCCCTTTTTCAATGGGTAATTGGGCTGACAATGATGAAGCAAAAATGCAAACAGATGCAATAAATAAGAAAATTTTTTTCATATAGATAATTTTAAAGAATGCCTACTCTTAAGTTTTTCGGCTTCCACTCCCGTTTTGTTGAGGGTTTTGGGGTTAACCCTGATTTAAAAAATATTTAATTTGTTAAATCAAATATACAATACTATCTAAAATAAACAAACATTTTCTCTATGAATGAGTTGAAGTGTTTATATTTTCTTAATATACCTTTATACAAAATGATCAAATTACTTTTACATGGATAAATTAAACAGGCTTAGAAAAAAGTTATAACAAAATTTAAAAACGTAACATTCTAATAATGTGCTGTTTATTAAATAAATAAGAAATGAATATACATGTAGGCATCTAAATAAAAAAACGCATCTCTAATTTTGCCCCTTAGAATAGAATAAGTAAATTGGCGCTTTTCTGAAAATAAAATCCTAAAATATTTTAATGACTTCCAAATTCAGTACCCTCTCATTATTACTTATATTAAATACAGTAATTATCCGCGCAAAAGACCCTGTATTTGAAATACCATATATCAATTCGCCAATAATACCGGATGGAATTACTACTGATGAAGCCTGGAAACAGATTGCCCCCCTGCCAATGGTTATGTTTCAACCCATATATAAAGGGGAAATGACTGAAAAAACAGAAATTAAAGTTGCTTACGATGAAAAATATATTTATATCCTTGGAAATTTGTATGATTCAGAACCGGATAAAATTGTTGCCAATACTCTTTACAGAGATAAATACCGGGGAGATGAGACATTTGGAGTTGTGATAGATTCCTATAATGATAATGAAAATGCCAAATGGTTTTATGTAACTCCAAATGGGGTAAAAGTAGACCTTTCAGTAACAAATGATGCACAGGGTGATGAGTTTTATAACAGGAACTGGAGTACTTTTTGGGATACATCGGTAAAAATAACAGATGAAGGCTGGTTTGTGGAAATGAGAATCCCTTTTTCAAGTCTTGGCTTTCAAAAAACCAATAATGAGGTTATTATGGGTTTAATAATATACAGATATATTGCCAGAAAAGCAGAAAGGCATGTATATCCTGATATAGCAGCAAACTGGTCACATGGATTTGCTAAACCTTCCCAGGCGCAGAAAATAAAAATGTATAACATAGGGTATAAACCGCCTCTATATTTCACACCATATATTCTTGGAGGTTTTGATCAACATAACTCAATTGATGAAAATAATTCGGACTACCGGAAGCACAATAATATAAACAGAGAAATTGGACTGGATATTAAGTTTCCGGTTGCAGTAAATATGAACCTGGATTTAACCATTAATACTGATTTTGCCCAGGTTGAAGCAGATGAAACACAAATAAATTTAACCCGTACCCCGCTATTTTTTCCTGAAAAAAGACAGTTTTTCCAGGAAAGGGCTGATATTTTCGATTTTAAATTCAGCGAAACCAATAATCTGTTTTATAGCCGCAGGATAGGTCTTGAAGAAGGCCGGCAGGTCAAAATCCTTGGTGGTGCCAGACTTGCCGGACGAACAGGCAAATGGGACCTGGGGATTCTTGATATGCAAACAAAAGCTATTCAGGATTATGATTTAGAATCGAAAAATTATGGCTTAATAAGGGCTAAAAGACAAATTATAAATAATAATTCTTATGTAGGAGGAATTGTCACCTCAATAATTGATGTAAAAGGTAATTATAATATAAATACGGGACTTGATTTCTTAGTGAATTATAGCGGAAAGGAGTTTTTAGATTTTAAAATAGCCTCAACATTTGATAATAGAATTACAAATAGTTTTTCATTGTATGATAATAGTAAGATCAGGTTTAATTTTCATCGCCGCACTTTTAAAGGACTTTATTATAATGTTACAGGAGAAAGTGTTGGTAAATTTTTTCTGCCTGATATGGGATTTGAATCAAGACAAGACTATAAATTATTTGATGCAAAATTATATTACGGACATTTTCTCAAACCTGAATCCCGGATACGCATACTGACTCCGTCAATACAATACTTTGCCAGCATTAGAAATAAAAATAATAGTATAGAATCGCAAATGGTTCAACAGCCATTGGAATTTGTTTTTAAAAATTCGGCAATATGGAGGTTAACAAATATTTGGTGGTATGAAAATCTGGAAACAACACTGTCTTTTAGTGATAAAACTTTTATAGAAGCAGGGAGCTATTCATTTTATGGTATTAATCTGGAACATGAAACGGCAACTTATAAAACTATACAGATAAAATTATCAGCCTTAGCTTCTACTTTTTATGACGGAAACCAATATTCAGTATCCTTAAAACCCGTATGGCACCAGTCAAAATATATGGAATTAAGCGCTGAAGCCAGATTAAACTATATAGAAATACCAAAAAGAAATCAACGGGAATATCTGAATATTTACCGTCTGCAAACATTACTCGCCCTAAATACAAAACTATCTTTACAGATATTGGCACAATATAACCAGCTTAACAGACAAATTTCTGCCAATACAAGATTCAGATATAATTTTTCGGAAGGAAATGATCTTTGGATAGTTTATAATGAAATAAATAATACAGATCTTTATCGAACTGTTCCGTCATTAAAAAGACTCGACAACAGAGTGCTTCTTGTAAAATATACCTATACATTTTATTAAAACAGTAACTTATATATCAATGTCTTTTGCTTCATAGTCATTGATTAATTTCCGGATAATCCTGACCGAGCCTGAAATACATTTTTCACATACTGTTTTACGAAGATTGTGTTTTTTCATATATAAACGACCCTCTTCAGTATTCATATCGCAATTTAATAATGTACGACATTTTGTTGAGCCATGTATCGATAAAAATTGCTCATTAAATTTTCTGATCATTGAATAACATGCTTCCTTCCTGTGGCTTAGATCCATTTGTTTCTTAGAATTATAGATACCCAGGACCATAAAAGCCCCGGTTACCGCACCGCATGTTTCCTGCAATCTTCCCATTCCGCCACCAAATCCGAATGCTAGGTTCAAAGATTGCAGATTATCAAAATTTAAATCCTCTGAAAATACTGTTACAACTGATTGTGCACAGTTAAGTCCCAAATTGAAAGCATTTAAAGCTTCATTTTCTTTCATGACTATTTATTGGTTTTTGAAATATTATTAAATTCTATTTATGAATTGTTTCTAAAATATTTCTACAAAAATTATTTTTTACGTAATTTGGTTGCTTTCATTTATATAAATGCTAAAATAATAAATCTCCCCATGCAATTAGTAATCAGGCCAAATTTTTTAGGAATTGGAACTATTGGCGTGGCTGCTCTTTTAAGTAGCTGTTCATGTAAAAACACCGAAAATAAAATCCGTGAAAAGCCGAATATTATATTCATCCTTGCTGATGATATGGGTTATGGAGAGCCAGGATGTTACGGACAAACAAAAATTGAGGCTCCCAACATTGACCGTCTTGCAGCGAATGGTATAAAGTTTACCCAGTTTTATTCCGGTTCGCCGGTTAGTGCCCCGGCACGCTCCGTTCTTATGACAGGTATGCATAGTGGAAAGACTCAAATACGCAGTAATGATGAATGGGGCGAAAGAGGAGATGTAAAGGATTTTTATGCAATGTTTGCTGATTCCACTCTTGAGGGGCAAAGACCGCTTAAAGAAGGTACAATCACTATTGGCACACTTTTACAAAAAGCAGGATATAAAACAGGTATTGTTGGCAAATGGGGCCTGGGCGCACCCCATACTAACGGGGTGCCAAATAAATTAGGATTTGATTTTTTCTTTGGATATAATTGTCAGCGACAGGCACATACTTATTATCCCTTCCATCTGTGGAAAAACGGACAGCGTGTACTCCTTAACAATGACACCATTCCGCCTAAGGAAAAACTTCCGGGGGATAAAGATTTGTATGACCCTTCCAGTTATGCAGCATATAATCTCAACGATTATGCCCCTGATCTGATGTTTGAGGAAATTACTGATTTTGTAAATTCAAACAGGGAAAATCCCTTTTTTCTTTACTGGGCAACAAATATTCCCCATGTTCCACTTCAGGTAAGACAGGAATGGATTGATTACTATGTTAAAAAATTTGGTGACGAAAAACCATATAACAGTGAAAACGGATATTATCCTCAACG
>CAZLXM010000121.1:0-9076 GCA_964563105.1 uncultured Bacteroidaceae bacterium | reverse complement strand
CAGAGTGCTTTTTCAACTGATTTCATTGGAGGTAATTATGCATATCCTGAAGGCTCATATCAGGAAAGGGAAGAGATAAGGGCTGCTCATCGTTTTTACCAGCAGGGGCTAATGTGGACACTCGCAAACCACCCTCGTATTCCTGAAGAAATAAGAAACACAATCTCACAATGGGGAATGACAAAAGATGAATTTACGGAAGGAAATGGCTGGCAGGATCAATTATATATAAGGGAAGCACGAAGAATGATCTCTGAGGTGGTGATGACTCAACATCATTGTCAGGGAAAAATTATTGCAGAAGAAAGTGTAGGCTTGGGAGCGTATAATATGGATTCTCATCATACACAGAGATATGTTGATGTAAATGTCAATGTTAAAAATGAAGGTGATGTTCAGGTCCGTTCACCAAAACCTTATCCGATAAGTTATAAATCAATAATTCCAAAAGCATCTGAATGCTGCAACCTGCTGGTTCCAGTATGCTTATCTGCATCACACATTGCCTTTGGGTCTATCAGAATGGAGCCTGTTTTTATGATCCTTGGACAATCGGCAGCTACTGCCGCATGTATAGCCATTGATAAAAAGATTGATATTCAGGAAGTACCATATAATGAATTAGAAAAAAGATTGCTGAGTGACGGACAAGTATTGTGGAATAGATGATTTAAAGGCGTGAATGAATAAAAAAGATAAGCCATTTGCTTAATAATTAATAATTCTGTTTATTAAAATATTAGTTTTATTTCTAATAAATATTATTTAAATTATTGAATATAAGGGTTTTAACCATTTTATTATATCATCATAATTAATCTTGCAAATTTGATATTGTCTAATTATATTTGGTCAGAGAATTTTATTTAATTAATCTTAACGACCAGGGCCATATTAATTTTTTGTAACTCATTTATCATCGTAAAAACAATTTAAAAGAATCATTAATTCAATTTAAAACATTAAAATACAACAAGGGAACAAAACCTGTAACCGCAACATATAATTAGCTAAATAATTCAGGCTGAAAAGCTTATTTGTTAAAAAATAGACTAATTAAACAAAATATAAATCACACATTTATTGGATGTTTATTTTAATTCATAAGAAATTTTACAACAAAAAAATCAAAATCAAAAAAGGAGGTAATTATGAAAATCAACAAAAAAATATATGGAAGAAGTACGTTTAAGTAACTTAAAAAATAAGAGAGTTTGTATATAAAAAGACAAAAAAGTTTTTATAGTTGAAAAAATCTACTTCTATAAAAACTTTTGGCAATTAATTTGCATTTATCCAATTATTTATATAAGCAGGCTTATAAAAATCAATTTCTATTATTAACTAATAATTAACCTAAGAACAATATGAAAAAAATTCCCGGATTTGCTTTGTTTCACACAAAGCTATTGTTAAGTATGATACTTACATTATTATTCCTGTCATTTTTTACCATTCAACTATCGGCGTCAATAACCGTCAATAATACAGATGCTGAAAGAACAATGAATGAGTTGCGACATTCAATCTCTGCAATTAATAAAGTTACTGATAATAATTTAGTACTTATCAAAACTAAAGAAGAGCTCCAGCAACATCAGGTAAGCGGGCGTGTTACAGACAGCAGTAATGGGGACCCTCTGCCAGGTGTCAGCATAGTTGTAGAGGGTACTATTATAGGCACAATAAGTGACAGTGATGGTAATTATACTATTACAGTGCCTGACAGAAATGCTGTTTTAATTTATTCATTTGTAGGCTATGATCCTGCAAGCATTCCGGTAGATGGAAGATCTGTTATTAATATCGAACTATCAACTTTGTCTGTTGATCTCGATGAAATTATTGTTGTCGGTTATGGTACACAGCAAAGGATCAATCTTACCGGATCTGTCAGCCAGGTGAGTGGCGATGACATTGAAAAAAGAAATGTTTCACAGGCATCAAATCTTTTGCAAGGATTAGCAACTGGTGTAACAGCACGTCAAAACTCCGGGTCTCCCGGGAATGATGGTACATCATTGATTATTAGGGGGCTGGGAACTTTTAGCGGTGCCGGAACTTCACCTTTAATTTTGGTAGACGGAGTTATTGGTAGTATAAATAGTGTTAATCCTAATAATATTGAAAGTATTACTGTTTTAAAAGATGCCGCAGCAGCTTCTATATATGGTTCAAGGGCAGCAAACGGTGTTATTCTGGTTACTACAAAAACAGGAAAACCGGGAATGTTGCAAGTGAGTTTCGACTCATATATCGGTGTTCAATCAGCAACAGAACTGCCTGAATTTGTTGATTCCTGGGTTTATGCAGAAATGTACAATGAAATGATGGTAAATGAAGACCTGGCCCCGATATATACTCAGGCTGAAATTAATTTATTCAAAGCAGGCACAGATCCTGATAATTATCCGAATGTTAAGCATTTAGAAAGGTTGATGAATTCAGGGAATGGCCTGCAGATTAAAAATAACCTGACATTTCAGGGAGGAACAGATGCCAGCAGGTTTTTCGTTTCAACCGGATATTTAAGACAAAATGGAATTGTTGAGCAAAACCATTATGACAGATATGATCTTCTGACTAACTTAACTTCTAAACTAAGACATAATTTAATACTGGACATCAGATTAAGCGGATATAAATCATACAGAACAGAACCTGCCGGTATGTCGTCATCCGGAGATGTCAATAGTATGCTTAGCGGTATCGTACAAAGAGCCCACCATGATCACGCAGGAATACCCGGTCAAAAATCTGATGGTTCTTATGCTTTGTCAATGGGTCACCCGAATGTTAACGCACGCCTGGCAAGCGGCTCCTTTGCTGATGATAATAGTTTTCATATTCTTCCAAATATTATGCTTGAATGGAATATTATTGAAAACCTGAAATGGCGAAACAGGGTTAGTTATGAATATTATCAAACCAGAAGTAAACTTTTTGGAGCAAACCACTGGATTAATCCCGAATTGACCATTGGCCCCAACAGATTAACTTCAACAAATTACAACAGTGAAAGATTAGTTATGGAATCATTAGTAAACTATGATTTAAAATTTGGTGAAGATCATGTTATTAATCTGCTGGGGGGAATTTCATCAGAAGACTGGAAAGATCAAACTTTAAGTGGTTACAGGGATAATTTGCCCAGTGACTTGCTTCATCATTTGAATGCAGGTTCAGTAGAAAATGCCACTAACAGTGAAACAGCAAATGAAGTAAGCTTACTATCCCAGTTTGGAAGGATAAATTATGCATTTCGCGGTAAATATCTTTTTGAAGGAAATATCAGGCGGGATGGGTCTTCACGTTTTGACAAAAATACAAGATGGGGAATATTTCCATCTTTTTCTGTCGGCTGGCGAATTTCGGAAGAAAATTTCTTTCAGGTCCCCTGGATTTATAATCTGACTTTACGTGGCTCATGGGGTATTTTGGGAAATCAGTCGATTGGTAATTATCCCTATCAAAAAGTATTAAGCCTGGGCTCAACTTATTATTTTGGAGACAGGCTAAATCCCGGAATTATGCTAACCAGTACGCCATTTGAAGGTATTACATGGGAAACCACGAAAATTACCAATACCGGTATTGATCTTTCTTTATTCGATGGAAGCCTGAAATTAATTGCTGATTATTATCATAAAAAAACTGAAGGTATTTTATATAGTTTAACGGTATCTACTGTAATGGGAATGACTGTTGGGGCCCAAAATGCCGGAATTGTTGATAATGACGGGCTTGAGTTTGAATTGATATACCGAAAATCAATAGGAGATTTATTAATTAGGATTCAGCCTAATTTTGCTGTTAATTATAATAAAGTATCATATTTAGCCGGGGTTAAACGGGATATTAATGCCGGTTTATTTGTCGGTCAGCCATTGCAGTCATATTTCGGATATCGTGCTGATGGTCTTTTTATTAACCAGGCTGATATAGATAGTTATGCTACACAAAACTATCCTGCCAAACCAGGCTTACCACGGTTTAAGGATTTAAACAAGGATGGAATGGTTACATCAGGTGATGACAGGGAAGTACTTGGAAGCCGTTTTCCTAAATATAGTTATGGAATGGGATTATCTGCAGGATATAAAGGTTTTGACTTTAATTTACAACTTCATGGTCTGGGAGGTTATTATACAATGATCACTGGAGACCAGCTTGCTGTTTATAATTATGGAAATATGGAGCAATGGCAGGTTGATCGCCGCTGGACATATGATAACCCAAATCCAAAAGCTGAGTATCCAAGATTTGAAATGGCTTATCATCGTACACCATGGGATACAACCACTGATTATTGGATGCGTGATGCCAGTTTCTTAAGAATAAACAATATCCAACTGGGATATAATCTGCCGGAATCACTATTGAAAAATATTTTTATTGAACGGTTCCGGGTATATGTGAACGGAGAAAATTTATATAGTTTTAATAACTTTTACAGGGGATGGGATCCTGAAATGCTCGTTTCAGGGGCCACTGCAGTAAGTTATTATCCCATAACGAGAGTTTGGAGTTTGGGGATTAATGTCAACTTTTAAATCTTAATTGATATGAAGAATATAAATAATAAGCAAAATAGAAAAATTTCCATAATTCTGGTTTTAATTATATTGATTTTTCCAGGATGTCAAAAGGATTTTTTAGAACAGGCTCCAAAAACTTCTATAAGTGAACAAATATTTTGGAGACATCAGGCTGATGCATATCAGGCACTTACAGGTGTTTATTCAGTGTATGCCGAAAAAGGAGGTGAAAGGATACAGGGATTTGGTAAATCATTTGTTTGGTTGTCATCATGGGCAGGATATTCAAGCTGGAGAAATTTCGGACATTCAAGAGGCGTTGTCGTTGAACCTTCATCACCCATTCCCCCGCTTATGTGGAGACTTGGTTATCAGTCAATTAGCAGGGCTAATTATTTTCTTGAAAATATCGGAAAAGCTAACATGGATGAAACAGAAAAAAAATCTATGATAGCAGAAGTGAGATTTCTGAGAGCCTTCAGTTTATTTTGGCTGAATCAATGGTTTGGAGATATTCCACTAGTTACCAAGGTATTAACATTTAATGAAGCCAACAGTATCTTGCAAACCCCTTCAGCCCAGGTGAGAACTTTTATTTTGGATGAACTTGGTGAAATTGCCACTGATCTTCCTGTCAAACATCCTGAATCACAATCAGGCAGAATTGAAAAAGGAGCTGCTATGGCGCTTAAAGGAAGATTATTAATGGCTGAAAAAAGGTGGCAGGAGGCGGCCGGAATTTATGCAGATATTATGAATTTAAACCGTTATTCCATTGACCCGAGATGGAAAGAACTTTTTCAGGTTCAGGGAGATAATAATAGTGAAGCAATTTTTGTAATCAAATATCATGAAAGTGAACAGGGCGGAGAAGCTATGTCTCAGCATACAATGCGTAGTTCCTTATATGGTGGCTTTAATGCTTGTAATCTTTTTAAACATTTCGTAGACGAATTCAGAATGACTGATGGTCTGCGTATTGAAGATTCTCCTTTGTTTGACCCTGATAATCCCTATGATAATCGGGATCCACGCCTTTATAAAACAATGCTTATTGCAGATTATTCGGTAGTACCCATTGATGGTAAGATTTTTAAGGGAGATCCGGCAACTATTGTCCTAACCGGACAAACTGGTGCTAATATATCAGGTTATCTTCTGCAAAAATGGTGGGACTGGGCATATAAAGGTACCCGAACACGTTATGGAGGCGATTATATGCACATAAGGTATCCGGAAGTACTTTTGGGCAGACTCGAATCTGAAATGGAAGCCGGAACTACAGTAACTCAGACTTTATTGGATAATACCATTAATCTGATAAGACAAAGAGCTGAAATTGATATGCCGCCTGTACTTATGTCTGATTTTGCAAATAATGAAGAATTAAAGAAAATAATAATAAATGAAAGATGGGTTGAGCTGGCCTGTGAAGGAGGTGTTCATTATTTTGACTTGTTAAGAACAGGAAAACTCGTTGATGAAGCAGGACAGGTGATCAAAGGAATGAGAATGACTAACGACCCTGAAAATTACACCGGTTTATATAATATTGATGATGAGGGTTATTTAATAATTGGAACTATCACTGTCGATCCCCATAACGTATTATGGCCAATACCCCTTACAGAATTGGACGTAAATCCAAATCTAAAACAAAACCCGGGTTATCATTAATATAAAGTGGCATTTACCCCATTATCACCACGGGGTAAATGCCTTTTTATTTATACCCCGAATATTAACTAAATTCCCAATACTAAACCATTTTCTATTTTTTGGGTTTTATTTCAGATTTATAATTTCAACCTTTTTAATAGCTTCTTTCGGTTACGAAGAACAATGATTTAATGATGTACTGCAATCGGCCCAGCATACAGAATACCTGCATCCAGCATACAGAATACCTGCATATTATGATGTTTATATAGAAATAAAATTAAAAATATTACATAACTAAATCCTTTATCTACATGAATATAAAAAGGCTAATTACATTATTTATTTTAGGATTTTTATTTTTTTATATCACAGCCCAGGATCAGGCTCCGTTTATCAGTAATCCTTTGACTATAAAGGCTGATTTTTCAAGCTTAATGACAGAAGGAATTGACAGTTTTCTTACTAAAGAAACTGAGAGGGTAAAACAAGTCAGAAAAGATTTATGGCGATATGATTTTTCCAGTCTTCATGCTTTCAACGAATCTATTTCTGATCAGCGTGATTTTTTGGCAAATCGCGTTGGAGTTGTGGATAATCGTGTTAAATCAAAGTTCGAGGTACTAAACAATGATTATCTGGAACAGGTCCGGGTTGAAACAGATTTATGTGTCATCCAGGCAGTAAGATGGGCTGTGCTTGAAGGAATGCCTGCAGAAGGCATATTATTACAACCCAAAGGGAAAGTCCTGGCAAGGGTTATTATCCTCCCCGATGCTGATATATTGCCGGAAGTTATTGCCGGGTTTTATGAAGAAAGTACTTATGGCTACTCTCTGGGAAAAAAGCTCGCTGAAAAGGGTATAGAAGTACTGATACCAGTATTGGTCAGCAGGGAAAATACTTTTTCGGGAAATGAACTTGTTGGCCGATATACAAATCAGACTCATCGGGAATGGATTTATCGTCAGGCTTATGAAGTTGGCCGCCATATCATTGGATACGAATTACAAAAAATTTTTGCAGCTATTGATTGGATGAAAGTTCGTGATAAGCTTGAAGGAACAAATATACCAATAGGTATTGCAGGTTATGGCGAGGGCGGTTTATTAGGATTATATGCCGCTGCTTTGGACCAGCGGATCTCGTCAACATTGATCAGCGGATATTTTAATTCCCGTGAACAGCTTTGGGGAGAACCAATGTATCGTAATGTTTTTGGATTATTAAAATATTTTAGCGATGCAGAACTCGCAGTTTTAGTATGGCCCCGAAAGCTCGTAATAGAACATTCTTTGGCTCCTGAAATTGATGGTCCGCCCGTTGTTGTTCAGGGACGATCAGGCGGAGCTGCCCCGGGGAGTTTAGGTACTCCTTCTTTTAGCAGTGTTCAGACGGAGTTCAACAGGCTAAAAGAAATTATACCTGATGATAAAATTCATGTTAATTTTTATTACGGTAATCAAGGTTCAGCAATAAAGCCTTTTTCACAGGCAGCTCTTAATTCTTTTATCCAAGGTTTAAAAATTAAGTTATCTGTAAAATTTGAAGAACCTGTTGCTCCATTGAATGTTACAGAATGGATTGATCCCGGGCAAAGACAGGAGCGAACTGTCAGAAGTATGGAAGGACATGTTCAAAAGATTCTTTCTTTATGCGAACGGACCCGAAACGATAATTTCTGGCAGACACTTGAAGGAAATGCTTCTGAACAGCAAGCAACTAAAGATCTTCATCGCCAGCGCTTTTGGGAAGTCATCGGACGTCTTCCGGCACCATCACTACCTCCAAATACTAAATCACGCTTGCTAAATATAACTGATAAGTGGACCAGTTATGAGATAACACTTGATGTTTGGCCCGGTATATTTGCCTGGGGTATTTTACTTATTCCAAATGATCTTATTCCGGGAGAAAAGCGTCCGGTGATAGTCTGTCAGCACGGCTTAGAAGGCCTGCCGGCTGATGTGGTCACAACAGATCCGCTTGAGGAGAATTTTAATGAAATAGATGGAAAAATTCGCAAATATATACCTTACAACTCATATAAAGGATTTGCCGCACGCCTGGCTGAACGCGGTTATATCACCTTCGCCCCGCATAATCCCTATAGAGGGGGTGATAAATTCAGGGTATTGCAAAGAAAGGCAAATCCTCTTGGCCTTTCCTTATTTTCAATTATAACAGGTCAACATCAACGTATTGTTGAATGGCTTGGTTCACTGTCATTTGTAGATCCTTCAAGGATCGGGTTCTATGGATTGTCTTATGGAGGTAAAACTGCAATGCGCGTTCCTGCCCTGATCAAAGAATATGCTTTATCTATCTGCTCAGGTGATTTCTATGAATGGGTACGCTATAATGCCGGTACTGATAATCACACTTATATGTTTACAGGCGAATATGAAATATTTGAATGGGACCTGGGACATACCTTTAATTATGCTGAAATGGCCGGATTAATTGCGCCACGGCCTTTTATGGTAGAACGCGGAAATTATGATAATCCCTGGACAGATCAATGGCTTGCTTATGAATTTGCAAAAGTCCGAAGACATTATGACTTTCTTGAACTACAGAAAAATTGCAGGATTGAATATTTTAATGCAGGCCATACAATTAATGGTGTAGGCACATTTGAATTTATTGACCGGCATTTTTTAAATGATACAGATAAATAATATCTCTTCATAGTTTAGGCAAATATCTCTTTCTTTGCAAAAATAGAAAAGCAAAAAAAGAATGAAAAAATTTTGGGGTTTCATCAGAACGACGTAATTAACAATGAAATAACTAAATTATTTTCTGATGAAACCCCCATGAACTATCGTTCACAACAAGAGAATGAAAATATCTGGGGGTTCCATCAGAACGACGTG
>CAZLXM010000120.1:0-9295 GCA_964563105.1 uncultured Bacteroidaceae bacterium | reverse complement strand
TTATTTTGTTAATAACCAACTATTTGTATAAAAAATTATATCGAACTCACGTTAAATTTAATATTTAAAGATATGAATTAATTTTATTATATAGCTAATTCTTTGGATACTTATATTTTACGCCATCCCTGTAACAATCCCCAAAGTGGAGTTTATATGAAAAAATTTAGTTTTAACATGTATTATCCGGTTATTCCAATCCTGGTCAGGAAAGCATTTTGGCATTTTAACATGTTAATGAACAATAACATCCGGATTTTTTTTCTTTTGCAGCTATTCCTTAACTTTATGCTTATAGAATGATCCTTTAAAATATGATTTACATTGTTTGGATTAGGTATCTTTGATAAGTTTTAATTTTTTGATCTTTTTAATTATGAGAATTTCCATTTTTTTCCTCCTTTTTTTGTTTTTATCTTCCTGTAGTATTATTACTAAACAAGAAGAACTTTCCCGTTGGAAGAAACATGCTGAAAACACTTTAATTATCCGAGATAATTACGGTGTTCCCCATATTTATGGTAAAACAGATGCTGATGCAATATTTGGGATGCTGTATGCACAATGTGAAGATGATTTCAGCAGGGTTGAATATAATTATATCATGGCCATTGGACGTTTGGCTGAAGTGGAAGGCGAGGGTGCACTTTACCATGATATACGCGCACATCTTTTTATGACCGGGGAAGAGGCAATTGAGCATTATGATAATTGTCCTGAATGGTTGAAAAAATTGTGCAATGCATTTGCTGACGGTGTCAATTATTTTCTTTATACCCACCCTGAGGTTAAGCCCCTTTTATTAACACGTTTTGAGCCCTGGATGTGTATGTATTTTACAGAGGGCTCTATTGGCGGTAATATTGAATCAGTAAGTATTAATAAAATAAAAGCTTTTTATGAATCGGGCAGTCCGGAACTTTCAGGAAGTTCGCCGGAAATACCGGAAATTACTTATAATCACAGTCCGGAAAATAGTTATTTCCCTGTTGAACCGTCTGGCTCCAACGGAATTGCCATATCCGGGAAATTAACTGAATCTGGTAACACCCTGTTATTAATAAATCCTCATACTACTTTTTATTTCAGGGGGGAAATGCACGTTTCAAGTGAAGAGGGATTAAATGCCTATGGTGCTGTAACCTGGGGTCAATTTTTTATTTATCAGGGATTTAATGAACGTTTGGGATGGATGCATACTACCGGTTATAGTGATGTTATTGATGAGTTTATAGAGACAACAGAGGAGTCTGATGGAATACTTAAGTACAGATATGGTGAAGAGTTGAGGCCGGTTGAGGCCAAAGAGCTAATACTTAAGTACAAGTCAGGATCAGATATGTCGGAGCGAAGCTTTGTTATATACCGCACCCATCATGGTCCCATAACCCATAAGTCCGGTAATAAATGGGTAGCAACAGCTTTAATGTGGCGTCCTGCCGATGCGCTGACACAGTCATATTTACGGACGAAAGCAAAAAATCATGATGAATTTCGGAAAATTATGGATTTGCGTACCAACTCTTCCAATAATACAACCTATGCCGATGCAGATGGAAATATTGCATATTATCACGGGAATTTCATACCCAGGCGGGATGTTAAGTTTGACTATTCCAAACCTGTGGATGGAAGTGATCCTGCAACCGACTGGAAAGGGCTTCATGATGTAAATGAAATTATAAATGTATTTAATCCTCCTAATGGATGGTTACAAAACTGTAATTCCTCTCCTTTTACCTGTTGTGTCCAATATAGCCCCCAACAGCAGAATTATCCCCCTTACATGGCAACTGATGTTGAAAATTTCCGTGGAGTACAGGCGGCCCGTTTATTAAAAAATAAAAAGAACTTCACTCTTGACGGCCTGATAAAATTAGCTTATGATCCATATCTGACGGGATTTGAAAAGCTTATTCCGGGATTAATAGAAGCTTATGATAAGACTGTGGTTAAAGATCCTTTTTTGTCAGGGCCGGTTGAAGTACTCAAAAAATGGGATTTAAAAACATCCAAAGAATCAATTGCCATGACACTGGCACATTTTTACGGTTCGGAATTTCTTAAAAAATATAAAAGCATTCCCGGAATGACCCAGATGGAAATGATCAATTATTTTGGAACGGGAACTGCCTTCGAGGAAAGGCTGGAAGTTTTCAGGGAAGCCACAAAAAAAATTATTCATGATTTTGGAAAGTGGGATATCCCCTGGGGAGAAATAAACCGATTTCAACGTTTAAATGCGAATATTAAACCTGAGTATGATGATTCTGCACCTTCTTTACCCGTTGGTTTAGCTTCCGGCACGTGGGGTGCCCTGGCTGCTTATGGCTTGCCTTCCGGCAGTGGTACCAGATATCTTTACGGGTCAAGGGGGAATAGTTTTGTTTCGGTAGTGGAGTTTGGTGAGAGATTAAAAGCAAAAAGTATTCTTGTGGGCGGCCAGAGCGGGGATCCCGGTTCTCCTCACTTTACTGATCAGGCGGAGGGTTATATAAACGGGGAATTTAAAGACGTCTTATTTTATCGCGAAGACATTGAAAAGTATGCTGAAAGGATTTACAAGCCGGGAGAATAGGGATTAAGTCACTTATAAAGCCTTTCTGGTTGCAGGTCTGTTTTACCAAATTTGTTGACAAAATATGGCGGGAATTTTATCTTTTAATGTTTATTTCAGGCTGTAAAAATTTTATTTTCGTTTCAGGGAGAGAGACATATATTATAATTAAAAATTTGTTTTTTATTTTGACATCTTGTTTATTCTGCCCTTTAAAAGCTAATATGATATTTTTTAGTCACTTATGAAAATAAAAGAAATATTTGATCACAATAAAAAGTGGATAGCTGAACGCCTCGAAGCTGATCCTGATTACTTTACAAAATTATCCAAACATCAGAAGCCTGAATATTTATTTTTTGGATGTTCTGACAGTCGCGTTTCTGTGGAGTCCCTGCTTGGCACCAGGCCTGGTGATGTTTTTATACACAGGAATATAGGTAATGTCATTCCCAGCAATGATTTAAATGCATTATCGGTTATCTCCTATGCGGTAAATCATTTGCGAATAAAGCATATTGTTGTTTGTGGCCATTATAATTGCGGAGGTGTAAAATTAGCCATGACTGCCAAAGATGAAGGCCTTTTGAATCCCTGGATGAGACATATACGCGACGTTTATCGTATTCATAAAACAGAATTAAACAGTATTACTTCCATTGAAAAGCGTTATGACAGATTAGTGGAGTTAAATGTAGAGGAACAGTGTGTTAATATTGTTAAGACACGTGATGTTCAAAAGGCTTTATTAGAAAAAAGGCTGACAATACATGGCTGGGTCTTTGATCTCCGATCGGGTAAATTGATTGATCTGAATATAGATCTTAATAAAATCATGAATGAGATAATGGATGTTTATAATCTTTTTGAATAGCAGTAAATTTATTTCAGGATAAGACAGCTAAGAATAACAAATGTTTTTATTTAGAGCAAATAATTGTTTTATTATGAAACATTATTTATTTTTAAACTGTTAAATAAAGAAATATAAAATTGAAATGATCATAAAATTATCTAAAAAACAAATTGGCCGTAGGATAGCTGAACTTCGAAAGATGAAAGGCTTGTCTCAGGAAGATCTGGCTAAAAATATCAATATCTCCCGTCCGTCATTAGCTCAAATTGAATTGGGTAAAAGAAGTGTTGATATTATAGAAATGCAAATACTTTCACAAGTTTTGGGGTTTTCTTTGGATGATTTTGTATCTCAGGAATTCTCCATACGTAAAAAAATAAATTTAGAAAAGGATAAAAAGTTAAGTCAAAAGGAAGAACGCATTTCAGTCCCCAAATTTCAAGCCAACAAGTTCAAAAATGTCTTATTGTATATTCTTGAGCGTTGCGCAGGTAAGCCGAATATTGGCGAAACAGTCCTATATAAGTTACTTTATTTCTCAGATTTCAATTATTACGAGCTATATGAAGAGCATTTAACAGGGGCAAAATATCGTAAATTGCCATTTGGTCCTGTTCCGCAACATCTTGATACAATAATCAATCAAATGATTGAAGACGGTGAAATAAAAAGAATAAAGGCCCCATATTTTGATAAGGTTCAGACAAGATATATTCCTTTGGTTTCTGCAGATCTAAAAACTATTAACGGTGCAGAAAAAGAGGTTATTGACAAAGTTATAGAACAGTTTAGTGACTGGTCTGCTGCTGCAATCAGCGACTATTCTCATAAAGATATGCCCTGGCTGGCTTCAAAAGAAGGAGAAGAAATAAATTACGAATTAGTTTATTACAGGGATGCTCCTTTCTCTGTAAGAAATTACGGAGATGAAATTGAAGAGCAATGATCTTTGACGAATTAGCCGAATTTAAAAAGGATTTAAAAAATCTTTTAAAAAAATACAGAACGTTAAATGATGATTTAGAAGTTGTTAAGAAGGTATTGGAAATAATGCCCGGTGAAAGGCATCCGTTTAGTTATCGCGTTGATAATTTGGGTTTGGAAACATGTATCATTAAAGTAAAAAAGATTGCTTGTAAGGCATTAAAAGGCAGAGGGGTGAATTCTGGATTAAGGTTGATTTATGCACATTTTCCTGATGAAAAGAAAATCACTTTCATTGAATTATATCATAAGAACGATAAGGAAAATGAAGATAGGGGCAGAATAAAAGATAATTTTAAATAACAGATAATGAGGTATTTAATAAAAAAGATAAAGATTTATTGAAAAGAGTCAGGTTCTCAATTCAATCGATTGATTTTGTTGAGTTTTGCCTTAACTATTTGAATATTTAGAAGTAAAAACAAGCACTAATCAGGTAAATGACTTTGTAAGCCGTAATTGAATTTAATTTCAGTAGAATTTTCCGGCGAATTAAAAAAACAGTTAATCAGGATCAGTATTAGAATTTAGAATTTGTAATAATAAAAATATAAATAAATATTACTTTATTTTTGCACTAATTAAAACATAGGCAATTATAATTCAAAAGATATTCGTACTTATATGAATTAAATCAAAATGAGAGAATTAGTAAAAAAACTTATTCCGGAGAAGTATCATGCAATGATAATAAGGCTCGCCATGGCTTTTTTAAGAAAATACAGGAAATCTTACTCGCAATCTGGTGAGGATATGGTATTAAATACTATTTTTTGTAATGCAAATAAAGGATTTTATGTGGATATTGGTGCAAATAACCCAAAAATACAATCTAATACACATTTTTTTTATAAACAAGGCTGGAAAGGAATAAACATAGATGCATTACCCGGAAGCATGACAAAATTCAGATTTTTACGTTCACGGGATATAAACCTGGAAATTCCAATTTCTGATAAAGAAGAAGTACTAACATATTATATGTTTTCACCTTCTTTTTATAATTCTTTTGACAAAGAATTTGCAGAAACATATAAAGACAAGCTTATTGGAACAAAAGAGCTTAAAACTGAAAAACTTTCCGTAGTCCTGGATAAATATCTGAATTACAAAAAGATAGATTTTATGTCAGTTGATGTTGAAGGATTTGATCTGAAAGTGCTGAAATCAAATGATTGGAACAAATACAGACCCAAAATAATTGTTATTGAATTACATGCAATTGAAAGGGGTTCAGATAGAGAACGTGAAATAAGTAATTTTCTTAAGGATAAGGGGTATTCATTTTATTGTCAATCTCCTACTAATGCATTTTTTATTGAAAATGATTTTTATAAAATCCGATTTAAACAAAACTAAATTTGTTCATTACGTGAAAGAATATGACTAAAAAGCATATAATATTTGATATCGACGGGACACTCATTAATAGTAAAAATACCTTATTAAATTCACTTCAGGATTATATTTTTGAGCTGAAGAGAGAAAAACCTGAGGAAGATGATTAAAGTTTGTATTGGGAATTCCTGCTGAAGAAGCTATTATCCCGAAACCTTCTCATGAACCTATGCTCGAGTATTTGAAAATTGCAGGTATTGATGCAAATGATGCACTTTTTATAGGAGACAGTATTTATGATTTACAGTGTGTAAAAAGTGCAGGGGTTGAATTTGGCCTTGCTTTATGGAGATGTAAATCAGTTCAGCATTTTTATGCCGATTAATATTTTAACTCCCCGAAAGATATTTTAAATATTCTGAATTCTATTGAAAAACCTTTTTCCAAAATCCCCTGGCTGAAGTGGGCAATGGAATTGCAATTTATAGCTCAGGCAGTTATTACCTGTACGGAAAATCATTTTAATAAAGAGCGATTTGAAAGGATCGGGGAATTATTTGCTGAAATTATAAGTATGAACGGGAAACTTGAGCCAAATTTAGAAACTACAGAAAGTGCATTTTGGGATATTAATAATTTACCAAATCTTGCAACAGAAAAAAACAATGAAGAACAAATAAAAATGTGCTTTGATGCATATAAGTCTGAAAACCGGATTGTTATTTTAGAATGACTGAAACACTTTAATCATTTTATGATGCTGCTCCTGACAGGGCAGGAGCGAGGTATAAAATCTGTATTTTTTGTTATATTTGTTTAAGCTTGATACTTATGTGTTTTAAAATCATTTAACAGGTATTATATATTTATTCCTTAAATAGCTATATTTTCATGAAAGTATTATTTCAGACTAATTTTTTAAAATGATTTAATAATGAAAACATCTCTTAATTATACAAAACTATTGGTGTTTATACTTTTTATCCTGTTCTCTTCCTGTAATAATCAAGAAGAAAATGTAGATTATAATAATTTCCGATTTTTAGAATTCAGTATTGAACAAATGCATCAAGGATTTTTAGCAGGGGAGTTTAGCATAGAAGAATTAATCCGGGCCTATCTCGATCGCATTGAAACAATTGACAGGAATGGGCCTGGTTTAAACTCCGTTATCACAATTAATCCTGATGCCATTGAAATTGCGAAGGAACTTGATAAAGAACTAAAAGCAGGGAAAAACAGAGGTTTACTTCATGGTATTCCAGTACTGCTAAAAGATAATATTGACACACGCGACAAAATGCCAACCACGGGAGGTTCACGGGCATTAGCCAATTCATATCCCCTAAAAGACAGTCATGTTGCAAAAAAACTACGTGAAGCCGGCGCTGTAATTTTAGGTAAGGCCAGCCTGAGTGAATGGGCGAATTTCAGGGGTTCACTCGCGACCAGTGGCTGGGGTGGCATTCATGGCCAGACAAAAAGTCCTTATGATATAAGCAGGAATCCCTGCGGATCCAGTTCAGGCTCAGGTGTTGCAGTATCTGCAAATCTCTGTATGCTTGCCATTGGAACTGAAACTAATGGTTCAATAGTCTGCCCTTCGCATACCAACGGCATTGTAGGAATGAAGCCTACAGTCGGGTTAATAAGCCGTTCAGGTATTATACCCATTGCATATTCAATGGACTCACCCGGTCCAATGGTACGTTCCGTTACTGACCTTGCAATTTGCCTTGGGGCCCTGGCCGGAGTGGATAGCATGGATGCAAAAACATTGGAAAGTGCAGGTAATTATTATGAAGATTATACCACTTTCCTGAAAAAGGATGGCCTGAAAGGCAAAAGGATCGGCTTTTATACCGGAGCTTCAGGGCGTCATTACAAAGTAGACAGTATAATGAGCAAGACAATCAGTTTACTAAAAAATGAAGGTGCCGAAATCATAGAAATTGACAGAATTAGTCAATCTGGAGCAGGACAAAACTCATTTGAAGTGATGCTTTACGAATTTAAAGACGGACTAAACAAATATTTTGAAAGCCTGGGACCTGATGCTGCCATTAAAAATGTTGAAGAACTGATAGAATTCAATAAAAATGACTCAGTTGAGCTTCGTTATTTCAATCAGGTATACCTTGAAATGGCACAGGAAAAAGGAGATCTTGGTTCACAGGAATACAAAAACAATCTTGCCGGTATGATAATGAAAAGTCGCAGAAATGGAATTGATAAAGTTATGAATGAGCACATGCTTGATGCAATTGTTGCACCAACCGGGAGCCCTGCCTGTAAAATTGATCTGGTAAATGGTGATAATCATATCTTAGGTTCATCTTCACCGGCAGCGTATGCAGGTTATCCCATTATTTCCCTTCCGATGGGTGCAATTGACGGACTTCCGGTGGGGGTATCCTTTTTTGGAAAAGCATGGAGCGAAGGTTTGTTAATTGAAATTGCATATGCATTCGAAAAAATAAATCCACAAAGAATTGTACCGCAATTTCTTAATGGTGATATTCAATAAAAATTATGGAAAAAATTTGCATAAACTATATTTTTTTTCAGAATTTACTTGTGTTGTTTGAAATTCAAGTATCAGCTTAGATATAGGATGTAATTATTCAAATACTAACGTTTTGGCAGCCTGACGCTGGGCTGATTTTCCCGATAATTTTTAAGCGAAGATGATACGTCAAATGAATTAGTCAAGATTAACTAAAAACGTCAGCCCGTCATTTGAACAAATGCTTAAGAGAATTATACATGTTGAGTTTAAAACGTTTTGCCCCACTATTGCCAATACGATGTTATGCCTTTGTGCTGTTTTATTTGTATTTGTTTAATATTGTAATAAATCTATTATTATTTATAAAACCCTTCCAGTCTTCGTCCGTCTCCACAAAATTCACAGATATTTCCTTTCTTGATAAACTCAAATCCAGAAAATGTAAGGCTTCGTCTTCATTTCCTTTAATTGCATATAAACACGCCATATTATAAGAATTACCTCCGAATCCTATGGCCTTGCTGAATTTCTCGAACGATTGCAGATACAAGTCCTCAGCTTCCTCCCCTTCTTTTGTCTGTGCCAGATTCCCTAAAAAATTTCCCCAGTTGTAATAGGCTACGTGTTTGTCCGGTTTTATTTCTATTGCCTTTTGGAATTTCTCGAACGATTGCAGATACAAGTTCCCAGCTTCCTTCCCTTCTTTGGTCTTTGCCAGATTCCCTAGACCAGTCCCCCAGTTATTATAGGCTTCGTAGTAGTTCGGTTTTATTTCTATTGCTTTTTGAAATTTCACGAACGATTGTAGATACAAGTTCTCAGCTTCCTTCCCTTCTTTGGTCTTTGCCAGATTCTCTAGACCAGCCCCCCAGTTATTATAGGCTTCGTGGTTGTCCGGTTTTATTTCTATAGCCTTGCGAAATTTCTCGAACGATTGCAGATACAGATCCTCAGCCTCCTCTCCTTGTTTTGTCTGTGCCAGATTAACTAAACCAGCCCCCCAGTTATTATAGGCTTCGTGGTTGTCCGGTTTTATTTCTATTGCCTTTTG
>CAZLXM010000119.1:5753-9454 GCA_964563105.1 uncultured Bacteroidaceae bacterium | reverse complement strand
AAAAACTGGGGATTGATTCTTAATCAATTCCTGACTATTTTTGCAGAAAGGGTCCAACTGTAAAGTCAGGCCCTCTGATTATACTTACACACTTTATGGGATAGTGTCATAAAAATTTTACTTTTAATAAAAAAGCCGTTTCAACTGAAACGGCTTTTTTATAAATATCATTATGCACCAGGCAATTAAAAGTGGCAAAGAAAGTTATATTATCATTCCTGCCCCCACAGTAGTATTCGTACCTTCATCAATAAGGATCAGACTGCCTGTTTGACGATTATTTCTATAAGAATCATACATTAGAGGTTTTGTGGTACGCATTCTGATACGGCCTATTTCATTCAGAATAATACTTTTATCCTCATAATTCCTCTCAAGATTGTTAATATTAACTTTATATACAATTTCTTTAATAATACATTTGGCTTCAGCTGTAGTATGTCGTAAGGTATATTTTGTATTTAACTGCATTGGTTTTTCATTTAGCCAGCAAACCATAACTTCTATATCCTGACTTGTTTCAGGTTCCCTGTTGTTCAATGTTATCATATCTCCGCGGCTGATATCAATATCATCACTTAAAAGCATTGAAACAGACATAGGTGCAAAGGCAGTCTCCAGCTCACCCTTCATAGTGTGTATTGATTGTATTGTGCTTGTAAGTCCGGATGGAAATATTTTTACACTGTCACCTTTTTTAAATATCCCGCTTATAATTCTTCCCACATATCCCCGATAATCATGAAATTCATCTGATTGAGGCCTGATAACATACTGAACGGGAAAACGTCCGTCAACCAAATTCAGGTCACTTGCAATATGAATGGTTTCCAATAAATAAAGCAGGGTGGGCCCCTGATACCATTTCATTTTTTTAGAACGTTCCACAACATTATCACCTTTCAATGCACTGATAGGAATAAACCTTACATCCTGCACATCCAGCTTGACAGCTATTTTATTGAAATCATCAACTATAGTTTCAAAAACCTCTTCACTGTATGCAACCAAATCCATTTTGTTTATACATATCACAATATGTGGGATCCTTAAAAGTGAAGCAATGTAAGCATGTCTTATTGTCTGTTCCAACACTCCGTTTCGGGCATCAATAAGAATAATCGCAAGATTAGCGGTTGAGGCCCCGGTAACCATGTTACGTGTATATTGTATATGACCCGGTGTATCTGCAATAATAAATTTTCTTTTAGGGGTGGCAAAATAGCGATATGCCACGTCAATTGTTATTCCTTGTTCACGTTCGGCACGTAATCCGTCAGTTAAAAGTGAAAGATTTACCTGATCTTCTCCACGCCTTTCACTGGCTATTTTAACAGCTTCCAGCTGATCTTCAAAAATGGATTTACTATCATATAACAATCTGCCGATCAGTGTACTTTTTCCATCATCAACATTACCTGCAGTAGTAAACCGCAAAAGCTGCATGTCAAGATATCCCGGTGTTGGACTTTCTTTTTCCTTTATCATTTTGGTTGTGATCTGAATTTTTAAAAATATCCTTCTTTTTTTCTGTCTTCCATTGCCGCTTCTGATCTCTTGTCATCATATCTGCCACCACGCTCTGTAATTCTCGTTGCTGCAACCTCATTAATAATATCTTCAAGAGTATTGGCGGTTGACAGTGTAAGCCCGGTACAGGTAATATCCCCGATTGTACGGCATCTTACATCCATAATTTCAGGCTTTTCATTGTCTTTAAGTTGCATGAAAGGAGCTGTGGCAAGATATACTCCGTCCCTGAAGAACACCTCTCTTTTATGCGTGAAATACAAATCAGGGATTTCAACATCATCAAGGAATATATATTGCCAAACATCCATTTCCGTCCAGTTGCTTAAGGGGAATACCCTGAAATGTTCACCTATATGTTTTTTACCATTAAAGATATTCCATAATTCAGGACGTTGATTTTTAGGGTCCCACTGGCCAAATTCATCCCTGTGGGAGAAGAAACGTTCCTTTGCCCTGGCTTTTTCTTCATCCCTCCGTCCGCCTCCGAGAGCAGCATCAAATTTGAATTCTTCTATCGCATCCAGTAAAGTAACTGTTTGTAAAACATTTCTGCTTGCATTTATACCTTTCTCTTCAGTTACTTTTCCTGAATCTATGGTATCCTGAACGAATCGTACAATACATTTACCTCCGGTTTTATCCATTAATTGATCGCGGAATACCAGGGTTTCTTCAAAATTATGTCCTGTGTCAATATGAAGGCAGGGAAAAGGGACTTTTAAAGGCCAGAATGCTTTTCTTGCAAGATAGTACATTACTATGGAATCTTTACCGCCGGAAAAAAGAAGGGCTGGCTTCTCAAACTGGGCAGCAACCTCCCTTATAATATATATTGATTCCGACTCCAGTTCCCTTAAATGGGTTAGGGTATGTTTATTCATAATATTTAAAATCTCATCAAATCATTCAAACTGCGCTGTAAAGATAATAAAAATGAAATTAAGCAAAAAAAGAGCAAGTGAATGGAAACAAATTGTCATATTTCTTATAACAGAATTAGAAAGAAAAGCTCTAAAATCTATTTATGGATTATTATTATCATCAGATTGTTTTTCCTTTTTTTCTCTTATTCTCCGGTAAATTATAATTCCCAGAAAGACAATGAAAAGTATAATAATCAAATTATAATAGCCAGAAAAATCATACATATCTAAATTATCTTAAAGAGGTTTGTATATTACAGGATCCTTTTAATGCCGGCTAAATAATGTGTATAAATTCTATTTGTAGCAGATATTATCCCTTTATCATCAATTTTATCAGCTTTAACACTACCTGAGGCATGAATAATCTGATTATTTCCAATATAAAGGCCTGTATGTGTTATTTCTTTGTTTTCGTTGTGAAAATACATCAGATCACCCGGTAAAGCATCTTCTACATTATCTATTGCAGCACCATGTAAAAATTGTTGCCTGGCATCCCTGGAGAGAGCAATCCCGGCTTGTTTGAAAATATTTTGAATGAAACCGGAACAATCAGTACCAAAAGAACTACGGCCTCCCCACAAATAAGGAACGTTTATAAATTTTAAAGCCGAATCTAATATTTGTGAAATTTTTGATTTCCGGGAATCTTTTATTAAGGAATCATCCACATGATATGTTTTGTTAAAAATTTTTAAAAAATTATCATCTGTCAGGGATAAAGTGCTTCCGGCACTAAGATATAAATTGTCACTGCTGTTCACTGCTTTGATTATAGTGACAATTTCAGTTGTTATCAAAACCCTGCCGGGTTTATGATGATTATATTCCTCAATGCTTAAGGGATAAAGCAATTTATTATTGCACCATCCGGTATAATTATCAAAGGTATTTCTTATAAAACAGAAACCTTTATCATTATTTTCTTCCAGAACTTCAACTATTTCACCAAATAAAATCTGGCTGACCATTTCACTTTTTTCCGAAGGCTCTGCTCTTAAAGGAATATAAGTATAATAACAAATACTGTATTCCATTAGCTTGTATAATATTTATTGATTCAAAGATAAAAAAGTATTTTATCTTAAGCGGAACAAAGCAGATAAGATTTAATTATTTAATACTTTTACTTTTTAAATAAAAACATTTTAAAATTTTAATTAATAATATTCTGTTTACATTTGTTTATAACCGGAATTACATACGATGCATGCAAACAGTTCCATGCAGAATTTATTAAAC
>CAZLXM010000119.1:0-5743 GCA_964563105.1 uncultured Bacteroidaceae bacterium | reverse complement strand
GTTTTACTAAAATGACGGGTTTATAAATTAATATTTACTGCTTATGTTAATTGATTCTTTAAAACATAATAAGTTCAGAAAAATAATTATTTTTTCTTTATTTCTCATAGCTTCAATACTTATAATTAGTCTATTTCCGCGGGAAGGTAAATTTATATATGAGTTTTACCGGGGAAAGCCATGGAAGCACGAAGTATTGGTTGCGCCTTTTGATATTCCAATTTATAAGAAAGATTCAATGATTGAGGCTGAGAGAGATTCAGCTTTAAAATCTTTTATTCCTTTTTATCGGCTTGATACAAGTGTTTTGGAAAAGATAATGGAAATGTTTGAGGATTTTATTGAAACTGAATGGGCATCTTATACTGAAAAAATAACTTTAACAAATAAGCCAGGCTATTCTATTCAAATTAAAAAAAAATATTATGATGAGCTTAAAACCCTGCTTACCGGATTGTATGAGCAGGGAATAGTTTCAGATGCACCTCAGTTTGAAAGTATAAAAAACTCTTCCGCTTCAATTAATATAATAACAGGTCAGGTTGTGGAAGAAAAAACTAAGAGTTCGATATACACTCAAATTTCAGCATATCAGTTTTTAAATAACCAACGTTTAATTATTTCTGATTCGCTGCAGTCTGAAATTCCGGTTGAATCCAGATTTCTGGAAAATTCGGATATTGCTTTTCTAATACAGCCAAATTTATTTTATGATAATGAAACCTCTTCAAAAATCAGAAATAAAATTCTTGCAAATATTTCCGAAACTGAAGGAATGATACAGGCCGGAGAAAAGATAATTGCACTGGGGGAACTTATTAATGACGAAAAGTATCAGATATTGCAATCACTCAAGAAAGAGCTTGAAACAAATCCTGTTGTTAACAGAAACTATAATTTTATTCGTATTGGTCAAATCCTGATTGTTTCCTTTACCTTTTTAGTATTATTTCTTTTTTTATTTCATTTTAGAAGAGAGGTACTTCAAAGTATTAATAAAACTGCCTTCATTCTTTTGTTAATAATTATTATGGCTTTTTTATCAAGCGTTACAATCAAATCACAGGGTCTTAGCATATATGTTATGCCTCTTGTTATTCTTCCAATAATAATGAAAACTTTCTTTGATGCAAGGATCGCTTTATTCGTGCATATTATTACTATATTATTAATAAGTTTTTGGGTCCCGAGCAGTTTCGAATTTATATACATGAATTTTATTGCCGGTGTAGTTGCAATTTTCACACTTCGCAATGTTTATAGAAGGGGCATTTTGTTTGTAACTGCCGTAATCATATTATTTACATACGCATTAATATATTCCGGTATTAATATCATGCAGGATGGAAGTGTGGATAATATAAATCTGATCAATTTTGCCTGGTTTGGAGGAAATGCCCTGCTAATACTTACTACTTACCCATTGATTTTTATTTTTGAAAAACTTTTTGGCTTTATTTCGGATGCTACTTTACTTGAGCTGTCAGATACCAATCAGCCTTTGCTCAGAAAACTTGCAGAAAAGGCACCAGGAACTTTTCATCATTCACTTCAGGTAGCCAATCTCGCAGAGGAAGCAGCTCTCCATATTGGAGGAGATGCATTATTAATCAGATGTGGTTCACTTTATCATGATATAGGAAAAATGGATGACCCGATGTTTTATATTGAAAATCTGACAACTGCCTTTAATCCTCATGAAGAACTGGAGTTTGAAGAAAGTGCTGAGAAAATTATTGGTCATGTTATTAAGGGTGAACAAATAGCCAGAAAACATAAATTGCCCGGTGTAATTATCGATTTCATCCTTACTCATCACGGAACTACTAAAGTACAATATTTTTATAAGTCGTATCTCAAAGAATTTCCTGATGCTGATATAGATATTAGCAGATTTAGTTATCCGGGGCCTATACCTTTTTCAAAAGAAACTGCAATTGTGATGATGGCCGACTCTATTGAAGCTGCATCAAGAAGTATTAAAAAAATGACTATGACTCGAATAAATGAACTGGTTGAACAAATATTTAAATATCAGTTTGATGAAGGACAGTTTATTAATGCGAATCTGACTTTAAGAGATATTGAAAAAATAAAGCAGGTATTTAAAAATAAACTACAGAATATCTATCATGTACGGGTTGAATATCCGAAATAATGTCTATAGTTCTATAATTAAAGCATCCGGGTATAATTCTTTTTTCCATTCAAATGTATCACTGCTTATTTTTATATTTGTTATCATTTCCTTAATTTGAACGGTATAATAAATTCCATTTTTTTGTTGTAAAACAAAAGAATGCAGCTTTCCGGAACTTTTGTCTGTTTGAATCTTTAATATCGAAAAATTAGAATCAAGATTTATCGGATAAAGCTCAATATCATAGACGGTTTTTGAAAGTGATTTACTTTCCCCCATAAACCTGTATTTAAAATAATCTTTGTACCGTGTAAGCAGAATAAAGGGGGCAAGGATCATTTGATCAAGATTTCCCGGGTCGGGGATGCTAACATAAACCTCATTATTTTCCGGATTATATGTCCACATTTTAACACCATTATATATTACTTCTCCGTCTTCTATTTTGAGTTTATATTTTTCACCCTGTACGATAACGGAACCATAATCCTCAGTTTTATAATTATCCGGTTTTGACTCGATCACATATTTAAACTCAATATGATATGCTTTTTCTGATGAAAAAAATTCAGACAGTTTTTCAAGTACAGGCTCTGCCATTGGGTCCTGAACCATTACCGCTTCCTTTTGACCTGATAAAACAGGTAAAAAAGCGAAAAGGATAATTAATAAATTTATAATTTTCATCACTTTATGCATAGCTACAAGCAAATAACTTTCTATTTATTCTATACTACGCAAAATCTGTTCCAGAGATAATTCATCTTTGATCAAAACATCACGGGCTTTGCTTCCTTCAAAAGGGCCAAGTATTCCGGCAGCCTCCAGCTGATCAACAATTCTTCCTGCCCTGTTATATCCCAGACTTAATTTTCTTTGAATTAATGAAGTTGAACCTTGCTGGTATTGAACAACCAGGCGTGCAGCTTCTTCAAACCGGCTGTCACGTTTTTTTAAATCCATTTCTAAAGTATCGCTTTGAGTATCCTCCACTTCCGGAAGAAGGAGGGCTTCCGGATATCCTCTCTGATCTCCGATATAGGCAGTAAGGTTTTCAATTTCATCAGTATCAATAAAGGCACATTGAATTCTTACAGGGTCTGAGCCTGTGGAAATAAGCATGTCGCCACGACCGATCAATTGATTTGCACCTGACATATCCAGGATTGTACGTGAATCGATTACAGACATTACCCTGAATGCTATTCTCGCAGGGAAATTTGCCTTGATAACCCCGGTAATAATATTGGTCGTGGGCCTTTGTGTAGCAATAAGCAGATGAATCCCTATCGCACGGGCAAGCTGGGCAAGCCTTGATAATGGAGTCTCAATCTCACGACCGGCCGTCATTATGAGATCTGCAAATTCATCAATTACCAAAATTATATAAGGTAAAAAACGATGCCCTTTATTTGGATTTAATTTGCGTTTGATGAATTTTTCATTGTATTCCCTGATATTTCTGACATGTGCTTTTTTTAACAAATTATATCTCTCATCCATTTCAAGCGTGAGAGATTTTAAAGTGTTAATTACTTTTTGAGTATCAGTAATAATCGCTTCTTCAGTGTCTGGAAGCTTTGCAAGAAAATGTCTTTCAATTTTTGAATAAAGAGTAAGTTCTACTTTTTTGGGATCTACAAGAACAAATTTTATCTGCGAAGGATGCTTTTTAAATAATAAAGAGGTTATCACCGCATTTAACCCTACGGATTTTCCTTGTCCTGTAGCTCCGGCAACCAATAAATGGGGCATTTTAGCCAGATCGAAAACATAAGTTTCATTGGAAATGGTTTTACCAAGAGCTACAGGAAGGTCAAAGTTACATTCCTGAAATTTCCTTGAAGAAAGTACACTTTTCATAGCAACAATCTTAGGCTGCTGATTAGGTACTTCAATGCCAATAGTACCTCTCCCGGGAATAGGGGCAATAATTCTGATGCCAAGTGCAGACAAACTCAATGCAATATCATCTTCAAGGCTTTTTATCTTTGATATACGAATTCCCGGGGCAGGGACTATTTCATAAAGAGTTACAGTTGGCCCTATTGTTGCATTGATCCTTGTAATAGTGATTTTATAATTAGCCAGAGTTTCAACAATTTTTTTCTTGTTGCTTACTAACTCTTCAGTGCTGACATTACCATTAACAATTTCATGATCCTTTAAAAGACTTATCGGAGGAAACCTATAAGAAGAGAGGTCAAGTGTTGGGTCATAATCTCCTTCATAGCCTGACAACTCATCGTCGTCCAGAAGATCATTATCGCCTGCAGGTTCAACTACCATCTCTATATCATCATTATCATATATTTCTTTTTTGACAGCCTTATTTTCCAGATTATTATCAATAGTGAAATTTAAAAGCGGATCATTGTTTTCATCTGTAATATCATTATTAATTTTAAAGTTGTCACTTGTTATAATTTTTTGCTCGGGAGAAATTTCACCATCTGTTGTTTTATCGGCCTTTTTCTTATGAAATAAGCGGCGAAAAAAACTGAAAAAATCGCTAATTGAATATGCAAAATATATTATAAAAAGTAAAACAAGGAGAAATGCTGTACCGGATTTTCCAAGACTTGCTATTAGCCACTTGTTTAGAAAATAACCATGACTTCCGCCAGGGCCGCTACCCAGAAATTGATTCTGTTCACCAAAAATATAAGCTAATAATATTGATGTCAGGATAATACCGCTTAGAGTGATAAAAAATGTCCGGCCAGCCTTAAATAAGCGCAAGCCAAACATATTAAGCCCAAAAACAAATATTATAAACGACAGGCCTATACCAGGGATCCCGAATCCCTTGTCAATAAACAGACAGGAAAGATAAGCCCCTAATTTTCCTGCATGGTTTTCAACTTTAATGTCCGGACCTGAAAAAACACTTTCCCATTGAAAGTCCTGATCAGCCTGCCATGTGAAAAAATAGGATATAAAAGCTATTGTGCTATATATTGATAAAAGTATCAGAAAACTTGCAAAAGTGAACTTAAATCTTTCATCTTTGAAAAAGCCGACAATGCTTTTAAAAAAATTCACTATTCCTTTAGGTTTCTTTTTTTTATTATTTTTGTTTCCCTTTGATAGTGATCTGCCCATTTTTGATTATATACCTTTATTTTCTTAAGTTATTTATTAACCATGCCCGTTATCATTTTTTTTCTTTCAGGGATTCCAATATTTCTTGTGAAGGATTATTTGGAATAACAGCAATAACTTTGCCGTTATAAGTAAATACTTCCTTATCATCTGCAGTAATTTCACCTATTATACGGGCATTTTTAGTTTTAGAATGAATAGCTTTCAATACCTCATCTGCTGATTCAGGGGCAACCTGAACCAAATAACGGGCCTGGGTTTCACAGATAAGAATTTCTTCCGGACTTATTGGATTTACAGAAACGGGTACTCCCGATAATTCAACTTTTGCACCCAGATTTCCATATCTGGCTGATTCACATACAGCAGCTCCCAATCCTGCAGCCCCCAGATCAGAACAGGCTTTTATCTTTCCGGTCCCAAAAGCAGCCAGGGCACCTTCCATTGCAATTCTTTCTTCTTTAATTCCTAGACTTAACCATTTATTATATGAAACTT
>CAZLXM010000118.1:0-9679 GCA_964563105.1 uncultured Bacteroidaceae bacterium | reverse complement strand
ACCAATGATACTTTTCTTTATAAAATCTCTGCGTTGAACCATAATATTAAATTTTTAATTAATAAAGCGAATGATAAATATATTTATAATTTAGAATTCTCTTATCAATGTTGAGATCCAAATATAAGAATTCTATATAATTTTATTATAAAGAAAATAAATTAAAAAAAAATGATGTCGATTTTTTTTCTATTTTTAAAGCAAAATCATAATTTCCACAAGCTTTATCATAAAAGAAGTATATTGTTAAATTAAATTTATTTACCGTGAAAAAAATAATCTTTACTTGTTTATTAATTAGCTTATTGAGTAACTATGGCATAGCTCAGGGTAAAATCTGGAATGAAACGGAAGCCCAAAAAGTTCAGCGTATGAAATGGTGGACAAATGCACGTTTTGGTATGTTTATTCATTTTGGTTTATATTCTCAGGCTGCCCGGCATGAATGGGTTAAAAAATATGAACGCATACCCGATAAGCAATATGAAATCTATTTTGACCTGTTTAACCCGGATCTTTATGATGCAAAAGAATGGGCACGAATGGCAAAAGAAGCCGGAATGAAGTATGCAGTAATCACAAGCAAGCACCATGAAGGTTTTTGCCTTTTTAATTCAAAATATACTGATTATAATGCTGTTAATACACCTGTCGGCAGAGATTTAATAAAAGAATTTGTGGAAGCTTTTAAAGCCGAAGGCCTTCATGTAGGTTTTTATTATTCTCTTATTGACTGGCATCATCCCCACTATACCATTGACCGGGTACACCCTCAAAGTGTGAGTACCCAAAAAGAATATGATAAATTAAATAAGGGACGGGATATGTCAATATACCGTGAATATTTAAAAAACCAGGTAAGGGAGATTTTAACAAATTATGGGAAAATCGATATTTTATGGCTCGATTATTCTTTTCCCGGCGAATTTGGTAAAGGACGTGATGACTGGAACTCAATTGAGCTGGTAAAAATGGCCAGAGAGTTACAACCTGAAATAATTATTAATGACCGTTCAGATTTGAGGGATGTTGAAGGAGGATGGGATTTTACCACTCCGGAACAGACAAAATTAACAAAATGGCCTGAAGTTGACGGAAAAAAAATACCCTGGGAAACCTGTCAGACATTTTCAGGAAGCTGGGGATATTATCGGGATGAATTTACATGGAAAGATACAAAACAATTATTGGTACTTCTTATTGAAAGTGTCAGCAAAGGAGGTAATCTCTTACTCAATGTGGGGCCAACAGGCCGGGGAACTATCGATTACCGTGCTCAGGAAGCTTTGGCAGACATGGGGGAATGGATGAAAGTTAATAACAGGTCTATTTATGGATGCACCCAGGCACCTGAAGAGTTTAAAGCACCGGATAATACCCTGCTTACTTATAATCCCGTTACAAAGAGACTATATGTTCATCTTCTGGATTACCCGTTACAGACTTTCCGTTTGGAAGGTTATAAAGGAAAAATCAAATATATGCAATTTTTACATGACGCTTCAGAAATTAGAGAAGGCAGGGGCAGAACACATTGGTCTGATCTTAATCCGCCTGAAAATGATGTTTATTTAAGCCTGCCCGTAAAAAAACCAAATACAGAAATACCTGTAATTGAGATTTTCCTGAATTGATCTTATATCTGATCCATGAAAAATTTTTATATCAGGTTTAAATGAATATAATCCATAATACATTAAGAAATAAATCATTTAGATAATAAATTATGAACTTAATTAAATCTTATTTTGCCTCGTTTCTTTTAATTTCCCTGATGATATTTCCTTCCTGTAAAACAACTAAAGAAAACGGGAGAATAATTGCAGTAAAGACTTATGCTAATAATGTACTGGATTCCGGAATTGATAAATGGAGTGGGAAAAATACCCCTTTGTTTGCTGATGGAATTGACCTCACAACAGGTGAACCACTTGAATACGTATATGACGGATCTATAGGGATCAGAGGGGAAGGCGGAAAGCCAAACCGTTGGATAATTCATAATCTTGCCAGCCAACAAAATCTTTTTAAGGTTTTTGTAGCATTATCAAATCTTACAGGTGACAAAAAATACCGTGAAGCTGCAGAAAAATCAATCAAATACCACTTTGATTCTTTAAGGTCTGAATGCGGACTTTTACGCTGGGGAGGACATCAGCTTATTGATCTCAGAACTTTAAAACCCATCGGGCATTCCTGGCGAACAAATAATCATGTCCATGAACTAAAGGATGTTTTTCCATATTATCAGCTTATGTGGGATGTTGATAAGGATGCCACAGCAAAATTTATTCGTTCTTTCTGGAACTCTCATATACTGGATTGGAGTACACTTGAATTTAACAGGCATGGTTCTTTCAACAAAAAAATGGGTGAACTTTGGAATAGTCAGTTCAAACAGCCTGAACCATTTTTTGAAGGCGACGGCCTAACTTTCCTCAATACCGGATCTGATATGATTTATTCTGCTGCTATATTATATGCATTAAACAAAGAAGAAGGGGCCCTGAAATGGTCAAAACTTCTTGCAGAACAATATGTCAGGGCAAGACATCCGAAAACAGGCCTGGGTTCCTATCAGTTTAGCAAGCCTGTGCGTAAACAAAATCCTCCCGATGGGCCACTCACCGGCACACTTACCTTTTCTAATTACGGAGACAGGGCGGAAAATCAATTCGGGAAAGATTTTCCAGGCGTTGCACTGGAAGGCTGGGCAATTTTTAGTGGAGGAATGTATACAATTCCGGCTCTTATGCAGCTTGAACTTGCCGACATTCTGGGCGATAATGGAAAAGATTTTATGAAATGGACAATAGACGGACTAAAAGCCTATGCCAAATATGCTTATGATCCTGAAAAAAATCAATTTCGCCCCCTATGGGCTGATGGAACCGATTTAAGCGGTTATGCATTCTCAAGAACAGGCTATTATGGCAGGGAAGGGAGAGTACTTAATCCTGAAAAAGCAAATGAATTATATTTATTTTCATATACAAGGGCATTCAGACTTAGTAAAGACCAGGATATCTGGCAAATTGTACGCTCTATTATGAAAGGGTTGCAATTAGGTGACCCGGGGGAAAAATCAGGAAAATCTGCAGAATTAAACTTTGAAACAAATAATTCAAATCCCCTGGCCCTGTTAGCTATCCTGGAACTGAACAGGAGTGTTAAGGATCCGGCATTACTTAATCTGGCTGAAATTATCGGAAATAATATTATTAAAAGAAGCTATCATAAAGGATTTTTTCTTAAAGATGAAAATGACACTAAAGTTATTTTTGATGCAATAGAGCCTCTTGCCCTTTTAAGCCTTGAAGCCGAATTACAGGGAAAACCCGAACTGGTGCCTATGTTCAGCGGAGGCTATAATTATTTAGACCTGAAAACGGAATAAGTAATCAAAGAATTTACAGTTTGATCGTGTCTAAACAAAAATAAATAACAAACCATTATTTAAGATGAAACAATTATCAGGCATTTCAATAATTAAAATAAATAAAAAGACTATTATATCAAAATCCAATTTCCTGATAATATTCTTACTCTTACCATTAATAATCTTTCTCTGGTTTTTTCTAACAGCAATGTTTCCTCTCTCCTCTGATGAAGGTTCCGTATCGGATCAAACTCACATGGACATCAGTGTCAGTGAGATGGCTGGTCTTACCGGGAAACGAATGGTTTCAGGCGGAGTCCCTATTCCGGAAGGATCAGCACCTGAGGGCAGCCGTTTCAGGTTGCTGGACAGTAATAACAAAGCCGTTCCGTGTCAATGGGAAGTATTAGCTCAATGGAAAGACGGAAGTGCACGATGGGTACTGTTGGATTTTCAGGCAGGTCCCCGTGCAGGACAAACAGATAATTTTCGTCTGGTATGGGATAGTCGTTACAAAGATGTGCAACCTTCAGTTCCGGTAAAAGTATCCCGCGGGAGTAAATTATTAGTAAGTTCAGGTAAGGCAGAGCTTAAAACAGTTGCCGGAGCATTGCTCAGAGTATCAGACCGATATGATATAAGGTTAGTTATGAAAAACAAACAGGGCATTCGCTGTGAGGCTATTGCAGAAAGCATGGAAATTGAAACTGCCGGAAAAATGCGTTCTACCCTGATTTTAAAAGGGTCTTTTCGTGATCCACAGGGCTTGCGTATTGTTGATTTTCGTCTGCGTGCTTCAGTGTTTGCAGGTTTAACTCAGATATTCCTGGAACCCCAGATTATTGTAAATGCTGATAACGATATGATTACCAGCTTACAGGATTTAAGTTTGGAGTTTGTATCATTGAAAGGGCTGAAAAATGTATTTATTGGCGGGCAGCCCGGATTTAAAGGCATTATGGCAAACGGCCAATCAGTACGTTTATTACAGATAGATGACGGGCAATATCGTCTGGAAGGAGCTGAAGGTAAAGGGACAAAAGCACCCGGCTGGATGGAAGCTGAAGATCCCATGGGTAAGGTAGCATTTACTTTACGGGATTTCTGGCAACAATGGCCAAAAAGCCTTGAAGCTGGAAATAATGTTTTGAAGTTAGGCTTATTCCCTTATTTCAAAGCGGGAGCTTTTTCACATATGGGACCATGGTACAAATATGATTATTTATTTGAAGGAAATTGTTACCGTTTGCGTGAGGGACAAAGTCGCCGATGGCAAATATGGATGGATATTTCGGGAAGCGGAGAAGAACTTTCCCGTTCAATAAGCAACCCTCTCATAGCAGCAGCAGATCCACAGCAGGCGATTGCAACCGGAGAATGGGGATTTATCGCACCGGCTGGCAGTAAAGGTATGCAGGAATATGATACATGGGCAGAAAATTTATTCGAAGGTTATTGCAATTCGATTCGCGAACAACGGGATTATGGTGCAATGAACTGGGGTGATTGGTGGGGAGAACGCGGTGTTAACTGGGGAAATCACGAATATGACACTCCTTTACATATTCTTATTCAATTTGCCCGGACAGGCGACCCAAAATATTTTTATGTTGGGGCAGAGTCCGCACGTCATTTCGCCGAAGTAGATGTAGTTCATTCCCTAAATGATGAACTAAGAAAATATTTCTCACGCTGGGAATCAAAAGCATATCCTTCAAGGCCTGGAATGGTCCATGAACATAGTATCGGGCATGTCGGGGGTTTTCATCCTGTTGAAAAAATAAAAGAGCTTTATGTAAATTTAAATATCGGGGACACTCCTAATCCCTATTTATGTCTTGATCCATTTAATTTAGGGCATATCTTTACTCTTGGTATGGCACAATATTACCTGCTTACGGGAGACCTGTGGGTAAAAGAAACACTTGACCGTATAGGGGATAATCTAATGAGACTAACTGAAGACGGACTTTTTAAATTTAAAAACAGTAGTCATTGCGGCAGGGTAAATGGTTGGACTATGCTTGCTTTGGCCGGTGTTTATAAAGTTGAGCCCTCAGAACGATGTTTGAAAGCAATGAAAAAAATTGCCGATGATGCTCTTGAAGAACAGAACCCGAACTGTGGAGGATGGTTATACAGTCTTCCCTGGGGACATTGTAACTGTGTCCCTGTAACTGAAAGAAATAAAGGTTTACTTTCACATGTGGGTGAAGCAACTTTTATATCCTCAATCAGACTTAATGGTTTGAGTTATTATTATCGCTTAACAGGGGATGAAAGAATACCCTTAAGCATTTCCCTCGGAGTTGCACATTTTAATAATGATACATGGAATGAACAGAAAGGCGGATGGCGCTATACCTCCTGTCCTGCCACAATTAATTCAATTGGTCAGGGAGGAACAATAATAATGTCAGTAGTTAACAACTTACAAATTAACAAAGATTTAGACCCGGAACAAATGCGGATATTTAGAAAGGCATGGGAAAATAAATTTTCCCGTCTTTTACAGGTTCCAAAATCTGCGCCAGGTTTAGGAAAATCATACTCAACAAATATGTACGGCTCACCTGAGGCAATAAATTTGTACATCAACGGAAATAAATAAAACAGTTTTAATGAGGCTATTATGGCAGTCAAATTGAAACAGGCGGGTGGTCTGCATAATGATCCGGGGTGCTGTAATAAAGAACATGAAACAAAAAGTTAAAATAAAGAATATTTTCTACAAATAGTTCATTCTTTTTATCATTTAAAAATACTCATTATGAAAAGAAGAGATGTTATTAAAAACAGCCTTATGGCTTTAACTGGTTTTTCCCTTAGAAATTTTGATGCCCTTGAAGTAAATAAAGGTCTGCCTCATTCATCTTTCGCAGCTATAAGAGCTACAGTAGAACTGGAAGAAGAAGTTTATTCCTATATTCCTGCTGATAACGGGGCTGGCCCTATGTGGTGTAAGGGCTCAACATGTATAGTCAGGATTGGCGACAATGTAATTGCAAGCGGACTGGAGACAAATCCCAACTGGATCCCTCTTAATAATTGCAGCTGGATGTTATTTGAGAGGACCCCAAAAGGTTGGAAAAATGTATATTCCGATTCTGAAAATCGCACGCGTGAACCAAGCCCTATGGCTATATTTCACAATGGGAAAGTCTTTCTTTCAGCAAACCCGACGATTACGGGAATGAATGAAAGAAATGGCCCTGCACGGCCTGAAATTTATATATATAATTCTCAGAATATTCAAAGCCCTCCTGAAATAATTACTCCGATTTGGGAAGGTAAACCACCATTTACAGAACACTCTTACAGAAGTTTTGCCGCAGATGGCGCAAAAGGGGAACTCATATTATTTCAAAATATTGGTTATACTCATGCTGAATGGGCATTTTATGATTCTTCAGGGAAATGGTCTGCACAGGGAAAATTAGAATGGCCATGGGGATCTGAATATGAAAAGCCTCAGCCGATCCGTATTTGTTATCCTACCGTTGGATTAAAGAACAAATCAGTGTATTTTCTTGGTGTAAGTGATATAATTGAACCCAAAAAAGCATGGAGAGATTTTAAAAAGGAAATAACAGGAGCAGACTGGGATTATGATTTCAGAAGATTATTTTTTACCTGGTCTGATGATATCACTACCGGAAAATTTCATCCATGGATTGAGATTTCAAGCAGGGAAGAAACATGTGGATGGATAGATCCCCTTGATTTATGGACAGAAGAAAACGGAAATGTTCATTTGTTATGGAAAGAAAGGGCTATTGATGAACGCCTGAGAGAAAAGTTTTTCCCACAGGCAAAACAATCTAATTCTCTTAATTATGCTATATTCAGAAATGGAAAGGTCATTTTACGTAAAGACCTTATAGTATCCAGGGAAGGAGAAAATGATGAAGTTCCCGTTACTGCACGTTTTCATGTTACTCCAAAAAATAATCTATATGTGATATGCACTGTAGGTAAAAATGAAAAACAAAAAAGGTCATCTTTGGAAAATCGTCTTTTACTGTTATCACCAAAAGGCAAAATCAAAGAACAACTAAGCCTTAATTTAAAAAGGCCATTTATTAATTTCTTTACTGCAACTACACGCGCCGGATCAGCTCCCTCAAACTATATTGACCTTTATGGTAATGTTGCATACAGTCGAAATGTTATAAACTATGCCAGAATTCGCCTTGATTCTTAATTACAAAATGTTTTTTCCGTAAAAACAAATAAATTGCAGATTTATAAAATATGAAAAATATTCAATAATTATATGATATTATAAAAACTATCTGACAGGTACTCCTGGAAAGTGGATATACATTCGCAGGGAGATTTAAACTTATCAATAAGAATCATATTTATTAATTTTATATTGACTGATGAAACCTCCATGTACTATCGTTCACAACAAGAAAATGAAAATATCTGGAGGTTCCATCAGAACGACGTGAACAACAATAATATAACTAAAATATTTTCTGATGAAACCCCCATGAACTATCGTTCACAACAAGAGAATGAAAATATCTGGGGGTTCCATCAGAACGACGTAATTAACAATAACATAACACAATTATTTTCTGATGAACCCTAAAAAAAAATCAAAATCGGTGAAACGAAATACTTTTAAACAACGCCGGGAGTTTATAAAAAAAGCGGCAGTTGGTGCAACAGGTCTTGCAATTGGTGGTTTAGGCTTCAGTGCTAAAAGTTACGCTTCAATAATTGGTTCCAATGACAGGATTAATTTGGCATTAATGGGCATTCGTACACAGGGTAGTCATCATATCAACCAATGGTGCAATATGAAAGACAGCCATAATGTAAACTTAAGGGTACTTTGTGATGTTGATGAGTTACTTTTTGAAGCTCAGTTGAAAAAAGTTTTTGATAAGACAAAAGTTAAGCCCTCCATTGAATGGGATTTTCGTAAAGTATTGGAATATAAAGATGTTGATGCTGTTGCAATTGCCTCTCCTAATCACTGGCACGCCCTGGCAGCAATATGGGCATGTCAGGCAGGAAAACATGTTTATGTGGAAAAACCGGCATCCCACAATATATGGGAAGGCAGGAAAATGATTGAAGCATCTCGTAAATATAATCTACTGATGCAGGTTGGATTTCAGTCCCGTGCCTTCAATCATATTATTGAAGCTGTCAAATTTCTGCATGATGGCGGGATTGGTGAAGTATATATGGCACGTGCACTTTGCTTTAAAATACGGGATTCATACGGCATGTCTAAAGACAGTACCCCACCTTCGACATTTCATTATGATCTTTGGCTGGGCCCTGCACCCTATCGTCCTTACAATGAAAAGAAAACTCATTATAACTGGCATTGGTATTGGGATACCGGTAATGGGGATACTGGAAATACAGGCCCCCACAATCTTGATATTGCACGCTGGGGACTTAACAAACATGAACATCCGGTTGAAATACACTCTTCCGGTGGTATTTATGGATTTAACCAGGATGAATGTCAGCCAGGTAAATGTACCCCGGGGACAATGGGATACGGAGGTGTTGAAACATACGGGCATGATAAAACGATACAGGAAACACCCAACATTCAATCATCTATATTCAAATACGCTGACGGGAAATTAATTCAAATGGAAACCCGTGACCGGTATACATATTTTGAAGGATCACTTGGAAGCGATGCCCGAACCATGTTTTTTGGAACTGAAGGCTGGCTTGAAATTGGTAACAAGACCTGGAAAGCCTATCGCAGACGGGAAACCGAACCTTTTGCCCAGGCAACTGTCAGTCCTGCAAATCAAAGTGATTCTATTTTTACTAACTTTATTGATGCTCTTCGTGCAGGTAATAAGGAAGTATTAAAATCCGAAATTCATGAAGGCTTTTATTCATCAGCACTTCCATTGCTCGCAAATATATCGTACCGGGTTGGGCGCAGCCTGACATTTATAAATGAACATGAAAAATTCATAAATGACCCTGAAGCTGATACTCTCCTTACACGGGTATACCGAAAACCTTATGTGGTGCCCGATAAAGTATAATTTAATTAATTCAATATTGTTAATAAATAATTAATTTTAGCAAAATTTAAATTTACTTTTAAAGTTAATAACCTAATAAGTTTTAAAACTTATTATTATCCAAATTTTAAAGGGAACCCGCTCTGAATATCAGGATGATATTTCTCAGGTCAAAATTTCCTTTTGGGTACTTTTAATCTGTAAAAACTAAAATTTAATATTTATATTTACTACTGATGCGTTAAAATTTATTAACTAAATAAATTTCTTTGTTCTTTGA
>CAZLXM010000117.1:0-9845 GCA_964563105.1 uncultured Bacteroidaceae bacterium | reverse complement strand
AGAGCTTCCAGGCTTGCGTTTTTCGATTTCCTTCCTCCAAATGGCAGGATGAACTTAACACAAATCTATACATTTGTTGAATACAATACAAATTTTGCGCCATTTTTTTTCAAAAACAGGAAATTATGACAAAACAACCAGAACAAATACTCGAAGAACAACTGATTGCAAAACTTCAGGAACTGGGTTATGCTCTGGTAAATATCCGGAATGAAACTGAACTGGTTGTCAATCTGAAAGTGCAGTTGGAAAAGCATAACAATATCAGTTTTTCCGACAAAGAATTTAGAAAGGTACTAAACATCCTCAACAAGGGTTCAGTATTTGAAAGAGCCCGCACACTCCGTGAAAAACAACATATAACCAGGGATAATGGCGATAATCTGTATTTTGAATTCATCAACACTGAACAATGGTGTCAGAATCAGTATCAGGTCACACATCAGGTCTCGATGGTAGGTAAATACAAAAACCGTTATGATGTTACATTACTCATTAACGGTCTGCCTTTAGTGCATATTGAACTAAAGCGCCGGGGACTTGAATTAAAAGAAGCATTTAATCAGGTTAAAAGGTATCAGCGGCAATCCTTCAGCAGTAACTATGGTTTGTTCCAGTATGTGCAAATATTCGTTATCAGCAATGGCGTAAATACAAAATACTATGCCAATAATCGTTACCAGTCGTTTAAGCAGACATTTTACTGGACTGACAGGGAAAATAAACGGCTGACTAACATTATTAACGGCGTTGCATCTGATTTCCTGGAAAAGTGTCACATTTCCAAAATGATATGCAAATACATAGTGCTGAATGAAACACGAAAAATATTGATGGTCCTTCGCCCCTATCAGTATTATGCAGTTGAGGCACTTGTTGACAGAGTAATGCACAGCCGGAAAAACGGCTATATCTGGCATACAACCGGATCGGGTAAAACACTGACTTCATTTAAAGCAAGCCAGATACTGACACGATTAGCAAACATTAAGAAAGTAGTGTTTGTAGTTGACAGGAAAGATCTGGATTATCAGACTACAAAAGAATTCAACTCATTCAGTAAAGGGAGTGTTGACGGCACTGATAACACCAGGCAACTGGTCAGACAGTTCGGCGATGACACAAAACTAATTGTGACTACCATCCAGAAGCTTAATGCAGCCATCAGTAAAAAGCATTTTCTGGCACGAATGAAGCCGCTTCAGGATGAACGTATCGTTTTTATTTTTGATGAATGTCACCGCAGCCAGTTTGGTGAAACACATCAGCGAATTGTTTCATTTTTCAAAAATATACAGATGTTTGGTTTCACGGGAACACCAATTTTTGTTGAAAATGCAGTGAAAAATGAATCAGGCAAAAAAACAACAAAGGAATTATTCGGTGATTGTCTTCACAAATATGTGATAAGCGATGCTATCAGGGATGAAAACGTTCTTAAATTCTCGGTTGAATATGTTGGCAGGTACAGAAACAGGGATAGTGCTAATGAAATTGACATACAGGTTGAAGATATTGATGTTGAAGAATTGATGGAATCACAATCAAGGCTTGAGAAAATTGCAGATTATATTATTGCCCATCATAACAGGAAAACACATAACAGAGAGTTTACCGCCATGTTCTGTGTCAGTAGTATTCCGGCATTAATACGCTATTATGATTTGCTGTATCGTAAAAAAATGCTCGGGGCCCACGATTTAAAGATTGCCACCATATTCAGTTACATTGCTAACGAAGATGATACAGATGCTATGGGTTTTATTCCTGAAGAAGTAAGTGTGGCAGCAGAACCGGAAATTACTTATGCCACCAGTCCGCACAGCCGTGAAAAACTGGATGAATTTATCGGGCATTACAATCAGATGTTCGGATCGGCATTTTCAACAAGGGACAGTCAGAGTTTTTATAATTACTATAATGATATCAGTAAGAAGGTAAAAGAGCGTAAAATAGATTTATTGCTGGTCGTAAATATGTTCCTTACCGGATTTGACAGTCCGTTGCTCAATACACTATATGTTGACAAGAACCTGCGGTATCACGGACTTATACAGGCATATTCCCGGACAAACCGTATTCTGAATGAATTGAAATCGCAGGGAAACATTGTGGTTTTCCGTAACCTGAAAAATGCCACGGATGAAGCCATAACACTTTTCAGCAACAAGGATGCCATTGAAGAAATCATCATGAAGCCCTATGATGAGTATGTACAGTCGTTTAATGATGCTTTCGAAAAGCTGCTGAATATCACTCCCGCCGTTGATAGTGTAAATAATCTGTTGACTGAAGAGGATGAACTAAAATTTATAATCGCTTTCAGAGATTTAATGCGTATTAAAAACGTGCTGACATCTTTTTCCGACTTTAAGTGGAGCGATTTATCCATGACAGAGCAGCAGTTTGAGGATTATAAAAGTAAGTATCTTGACCTTCACGATAAAGTAAAAAGTGAACATTCAAAAGAAAAGGTAAGCATTCTCGAAGACGTTGATTTTGAACTGGAACTCATTCATCGTGATGAAATAAATGTTGCCTATATTATCCGCCTGCTTATAAAACTTAAAGCCAATCAGAAAAAAGATGCAGAGCAGATTGAAAAGGAAATATTAAACCTTCTGAATACCGAGCTACAGTTAAGAAGCAAAAAGGAATTGATCGAAAAGTTCATCAGGGAGAATTTACCTCAAATTTTGGATACAGATGATATTCCGCAGGAATTTGAAAAGTTCTGGAATATTGAGCAGGAGAAAGCTTTCCGGAAATTGGTTGAAGAAGAAAGGCTTTCGAAAGAAAAAACCCGGGCCTTAATTGAGAACTACCTTTACTCAGAGCAGGAGCCTATGAGAGATGAAATACTGGAACTGCTTATTGGGGATAAGCCAACTTTGTTGCAGCGAAAGACAACCGGTGAAAGGATATTGAAGCGAATAATTAATTTTGTGGAGCTGTTTATTAATGGTATATCAGGTTATTAAGTAAATTGTTATTTTATTCTGGTGAGTGTAAGCAATCTAAAATCCATTACTTCTGATCCGGGAATATTTAAGGCTCTTAAGGTTAATTCTCCGCTGCCTTTTTTGAGATGGATGATGCCAGCTTTAAAAGGTTTGAAGTCTTTAACATAAGACTGTGTCCGTTTAACCCTGTCATGCTCCATGCCTCTTAGAAGAGGATCGTTCGCTTCATTAACTATTGCCGTAATCTTATTTGAATTAAAAGACAATTCTATCGTGGATCCTACATCCCCGGAAGCGCAGGTGTAATATATTTCAGCTTCAAAGTCACCACCTGATAATACCTCAACATCCCATGTAATCTTATCATCCAGATTTCTCCAGTTGGTAAAGAACGAGCTGTTAGGTGACCTGCTGGACCTTTCAATATTTCCATGAGCTTTCCCGTCACGGGCAGGTAACTGGTTGTATTTAAAGTTTGGATGCCCTATGGGAAATTTCCGTTTATCAGTGGATATATTAGCCAGAACATCAGCTTTCCACTTTTCTGCCGCTGTTTTAAGATTCCCGGTAATAACAGGTTCTGAAGCCGATATGTCATTTAATTGGCCCGGATCTGTGATCATATTAAATAGTTTTCCTTTGTGGTCTAATCTGTATTCCTGACTTCGTATGCTCACCCGTTGTTTCCATTCAGAAATGATCAGTCTTTCGGGCCATTCTGTTTCATATTTTAGTAAAAGTGGCTTCAGACTAACTCCATCCAGCGGCTTTTGAGTCTGACATTCAATATTTGCCATATCAGCTAATGTTGGCAATAGATCAATAACTCCCGCAATTTCATTGATAATTAATCCAGGGGCTATGGTACCAGGCCAATGGACAAAGAGAGGTGAGCGGACACCTCCCTCGTCAGTTGAGCTTTTCCGGCCTTTCATTCCACCGTTCCATCGCCATCCATTGGGACCATTATCGGAGAAATAAAGAACAATCGTATTTTCTTCAAGACCTGACTCCTTTAACTTATCCATAATTCGTCCAACATTCCAGTCTATGTTTTCGCACATAGCAAGAGCTGCACGTGTAAAAGGAATATCCTCTTCTACACGTTCATCTGCCAGCATTGTAAGCTCCTTATCTTTAAATTTATTCCACCAAAGGTCCGGTACCTGCATTGGTGCGTGAGGGGCATTATAAGGTATGAAAAGAAAAAAGGGTTTATCTTTATTATTATCTATAAAAGCTAATGCCTTATCGGTCAGATCGTCAGTGATAAATCCATTTCCCCGGACAATTTTACCGTTATGATCTAAAAAATCAGCGTTAAAATAGTCGCCCCAGTGGCCTGAACAGAAGCCATAAAATTCATCAAAACCCCTGGCATTGGGATGGTATGGATATTGCGTGCCACTATGCCATTTACCGAAAGCTGCAGTAGCATATCCTGCTTTTTTGAAAACATCAGCAATTGTGGTTTCATCAAGATTAAACCTTTCTCCACCTTCAGAAGTACTGTAAACTCCCATACGTGAGTGATAGCGGCCCGTCAAAAACTCAGCTCTCGTGGGTGAACTTACAGGACAGACATAAAAATGATTGAATCTTGCACCTGTATTTGCCAGCCGGTCAATATTCGGAGTACTCAGGTTTGTATTTCCGTTAACACTCAAATCACCCCATCCCTGGTCATCAGAAAGAATCACGATAATGTTAGGATGCTTTTCAGGTTGTGAAATACAAGCTGACAAACCAGATATAACAGGTAAAAATATCGTGGTAGTTTGGATAAGATTTTTTAAAATCATCTGTACTGTTACTTTTATTTATTATTTACCTAAGTTTATTCGTTTTAAAATACTTAAAGATCCAACTGAAATTTTCTAACTGTTATTATTCATCAAAAGTATGGTACTTTTCTTTTCATTTAGTTTCGCTCATTAATCAATGATAATCTGATAAGCTAATTATTAATATGCCTCGTACCATTTTAAACCAAAACTAATATCGTTTTAATGGGAAAACCCCGTGTTGATAACGCAGCTGTTTAAAAAACTGCCTGTAAGCCGTCCTGACAATTTTTTTTATATCCCTGATAAGAGAAAAAAGCTAAAATCACCATAATAAACAGTGCAACATAAAAATAATGAAAAAAGCCTGAAGTCTGGTCGTTTTGAGCGTATGAGTGCATCCCGCTAAGAAAATAATTCACGCCGAAAAAAGTCATTAGAACCGAAGTAAAAGCAATCGTGGATGTAAGATTAAACAGCCATAGACCGTTCCATTTTTTAACTAAATGTAAGTGAGTTACTATCGTGTAAACTACCACAGTAATTAATGCCCAGGTTTCTTTGGGATCCCAGCCCCAATAGCGTCCCCAGGATTCATTTGCCCAAACAGCACCTAAAAAAGTGCCGACAGTCATCAATGCCAAACCCGTCAGCAAGGACATATTATTAATGATACTTAGCTCTTTAATCCGACTAAGAATTTGTTTACCATTCCGTGACAATGACATAATAATAAGGCTGGACAAAGCTAACAAAAAGCTTATTCCGAAAAATCCGTAAGCTGCAACAATAATTGCCACATGAAACATCAACCAGGGTGATTTTAGTACCGGAACAAGAGGCGTAATTTGCGGGTCCATCCAGTTCAACCCTGAAACAAAAAGGATTACAGCTCCAAAAAGTGTTGCTAAGGCAAGTGTAATAAAGCTTTTTCTTCCAAAAACAAACCCGGCAAGAACAGTAGCCCAGGCTGTATAGACCATTGTTTCGTATGAATTGCTCCATGGGGCATAGCCCGATATATACCAGCGCATGCCGATTCCATAAATATGATACAAAAAAACAAAAATAATTCCGACAACAATAATACCGGAAATTGTCTTTATCCATTTCTTGTTATTGAATAAGTCAACAAATGCCAGAACCAGCAATAATCCACCGAATATGAAGTATCCTATACGACTTTTTGCAAAAATATTTTGCCGGTTATAGCGTATCTCAGCCTTATTCTTTTTTGGATTTATATTTTGTCCTGCATCAGCCCGCTTTTGATAATCAGCTATGGATGCAAGGATTGCATCAGCCTGTTGCCAGTTTCCGCTTTTAAGGGATTTCGAAATTTCAGATATATAGAGCGATAACAAAGGTGCAACAAATAAGGAATCTTCTTTTGTAAAATTCGAAAGATCATCCCCCGGTGCATACCACTTCTGGTTATGATCATTGGCATCGGGGAAAATTGCTGGCATTCTGTGATGCGTTATTAGGAAAATTGTATTAATCTGTTCGTCCAATTTAATAATATCCTTATCGAGAACGGTGCGTTCAGCCGGCAGCTTATGGTATGCCTCTTTTAATCCCGGCAGAAGCTTATAATTACCTTTAGAATCGAAGGCCTGATTGTAAGCAAAATAGTTTTCCGAAAGATCATACATCCTGGCCAACTGACTGTTGGAAATAGAAATAAACGGGATTTGCATCCACATTTGTGGCATAGTAAGCAGGCTTAACAAAAACTGATCAGGATCCAGCTTAGCAATTTTATTTTTTCTGTGTAATTTACGTAAAATCTCAGATGAAAAAGTGTTCATAGGGACAACTCTCCCGCGCAGTTGAACAGATAGTTCAGCAAACTTTTGGGCATGTTCCGGCGGAATGGCATTTTGTTGTACTGCCTTAAAAATAAAATCATTGTTTAAATTTTGCGCATTGGAACATATTGAAATAAGAAAAAAGATCACTGTGAGATTCATTGAGCAGCGTAATGTTTTTAGCTGAAGGCCAAGTTTTCGTAATCGTGAGTTTGGGGAAATAAACATCAGCAAAAAACCAATTATCAGTGTGAAGTAGCCGGAATAAGTTACTGTTCTGCCAGCTACATCTTTGTTTACCGATAATATTGTACCCAGTTCATCTTCGTCGTAAGAAGCCTGAAAGAAACGATATCCCTTTAAATTGAGTACATTATTCATAAAAATTTTGGATTCACGAATTTCATCGTTAATATGTATCCGCAGGTCACTTTCATAGGATGACGGGCTCATCGAGCCAGGATAACGAAGTACCCTGAATTCTGTTAATTCAAGTGTAAAAGGAAGTTTCTCCTCAAAAATGCCTTTTAAGGTATGAATTTTTATAATATCACTTTTTTCACCCTCACGTATATGGATTGTCCCTTCTTTTCCAAAAATATGAGTGATCAGTGCACCAGTCAAAATTATAACCAGGGCAAGATGTATAAGTACAAATGACCATTTCTGCCTCTGAATAAACCGCTTATCAATAAGGATAAGAATGAAATTCAAAACCATCAGGAATTGAAGCAGTATAAAAAAGGGTGAATAATAAATCAATTGTTTTGCAGCAGCAGTATTTAGTTGTTTTTCGATAAATGTGGCCAATATCATTAAAACAGCATAAACAAGCAAAAAAACAATAGTTGTTTTATAAGATGAGAGTAATTGTTTTAGCTCGGATATATATTTCAGGGATCGCAGGACTATAATATTTATGAAATTACTTACAATTTTCCCCTATTATTATGACAGTCTGTACAGGAAACAAAATGAATATTGTTCGGGCTATTTTCAAATTTAAATGTTGTATTCATTTGTGTCACATCTAAATTGCAATTTGAAATTGCAGGATGACACTTTATACAACTGTTTTGAGCAGCATTACTATGCGGCTCGTGACAGGCGTTACAACTTAATCCTTCATGCACCCCCCGTGGTGTACGGTCATCACTTGTCCCGGCTTCGTGCCAGGAATTCGGGGCATGACACTGAACACAATTCCGCATAACGGGATCATCTGAGACAACTATCATCGTAGAATCATCATAAAGCTTAAGCTTTGGTAACAGATTTACAGTATAATTGGTTTTTTCAGCACGGTCATAAAAACTTAGTCCCGGAGTATTAGCTGGTAAAGTTTTCAGGGAATCCCAATAATAATTTTCTGTTAATATCTCACTAATTGGTAAACCATCTGCGTGAATCTTATGGCATGTCATGCATGGTATTGCAGGCGTATTTTCTCTGTCTTTTTCAATGAAGTGCCAGGGGCCCTTTAATGAGATTGGTTCCACCAAATCTGTTATTGTCCTGCCATAATACATACCATGGCATCTTAAACAATCATAATTCAGTTGTTCTTTGCTATTTTGAACACTATCCAAAAAAATTTTTTCATAGCTTGCTGAATGCCCGCCTGATTCCCATTTCGCATATTCTGAAGTATGGCATCTTTTACAATTGTTCATTACTTCCAATATTTGCGGCTCATTCATTCTAATATTTTCAGTATTTACATCCCTTAAATGATTCACAACCATCATAGATTTTTCCTTCAGGCTGTGTATTCCATTACTTAAAGCAGTACCGTGACATTCCTTACATGTTAAACCCCGATGGGCTGAATTGCCAAAACTGTGTACAGAACCCGTTATTTCGTGGCAGGAAGCACAAGTCTGATCAGCGGGTGCTGAATTCCAATATGCAAAAAAAGAACTTAATACAATTATACCGGCTACTATAATAATAGAAAGCGTTATAAACACTTTTTTTTGTTTCTTTAACTTATCCATGATTTTTTATTTAAACCGGTTTCCTTTTCTCCATTCACTTGCGATATAATCTCCTACCCAATAACCTAAAGCCATAATAGTTAAGACCGGGTTAAAGCCCCCGTTAGTAACATGCAGGCTTCCATCTGCTACAAATAAATTAGGTACTCCATGGATCCTGCCATATTTATCACAAACAGAAGTTTTCGGGTCGTTTCCCATTCTGCATGTGCCAGCCTGATGTTGTCCCCCTGAAGCAGCACGGGGGCCTTTTGAAACACCTGTTTTCCAGACAAATGATGCACCTGCTTCCAGTAACCATTTTTCAGCTTTATCTGCCATAAATTCAATTCCTTCATTATTTTTGGGGCTGGTATTCCCTGAGACCCTGCAAACCGGAATTCCCCAGAAATCCTTTACATGAGGTGCAACGTCAACCCGGGCTTCAAAAGTTGGAATTTCCTGGTAAGGGCCAACAACTTGTCCAACCCGTTTATAATTCATTCGTTGAAATCTTTTGTGCTCTATTCCCCAGGACGGCGAATTGGGGGGCCTTACTCCGGTAAAAAGAAAGGGGAGCCTGATAAATTCATTACATAATACTCCGCCGCCAATGATCCCCGGGTTATGATGATTGAAATCACATATTGCGATTGATGCCCCTGGCCCCCGGTCGTCATATATTTCCTCATCAAAGATTCCGTATGCCCCGCAATATGAATGTCCCTGTAAATTTCTACCTACCCAGTCGTTTTCATTACCAATACCGTCGGGAAAGAATTTTGATCTGGAATTAAGCAATAATCTTGCAGTTTCAGTAGCTGATGCTGACAAAATTATTATATCCGCAGTTTGAGTTTGTCTTTTATTTTTTTCGTCAAAATAACTTACTCCGGTAATTTTTCCATTAGAATCTGTAAGTATCTCACTTACCATACAATGTGTCCTTAATTCACAATTTTTTGTTTCCAATGCAATTGGTATAACGGTATTATGAGTCCCGCATTTCGCACTTACAGGACATGCAAAACCAACACATGACCTTAATCTGTAGCATTTGGGACGTCCGCCATAAGGAACTGAATTTCTCAAAAAAGGAATGGGAAAGGGATGATATCCTAATTTTCGGGCGGCCTTCTCTAATATTTTTGCTTCCTTGTTATGCTCAAAAGGGGGCATTGGTTGAGGTTTTTTTCTGGGAGGGGCGAATGGATTTTGACTATCATCACCTGCCACGCCTATTTCCCATTCAACTTTTTCGTAATAAGGTTCAAGATCATCATAAGAAACAGGCCAATCGTCCAAAGTCGA
>CAZLXM010000116.1:2260-10215 GCA_964563105.1 uncultured Bacteroidaceae bacterium | reverse complement strand
AAAGAACAAAGAAGATTAATTTAATGGGAGTGGTACCATCTGCCTGGGCCTCCACCAATGAATATAATTTTGGAAAAGATTTAATACTCGATTTTTTGGGCTCTGCAAATTATGGCTGGTCAACGCATATTCTTGGCCTTAAGGACTTAGTGCCGGTTGTAAACGATTTTATGCCCTCAATCAGGGCAAAACTGAAAATAAGCCTGATTCCTGGTAATGATGGTGATCCTGTTGAACCGGTAGATATATCATCACATTATAATTTATCAGCCAACACTAATTTATTCGATTTTAACTTTAATTCTCTTAAAAAAGGAATAATAGAGAGTAATGGAAAGATTTTTAATCTTGCCGGGCCGGGAAAAATAAGTGAAAAAAGTGTGATTGCGGTCGGTGTGAAAGGTGAGGGAGAGATGCCTTTGACATCATGTGTGGAAGGTATTCCAATTAATGAGGATGTAAGCAGTCTGATCTTCCTTCATGCCTGTGCCCTTCCTTCAGAAAACCAGAAGGCTTATTTTAATATTCCCGACTTTTTTGATACAGCTGATCTTTTAGGTTGGTATGAGGTGGTTTATGAAGATGGCTTTAAAGTAATTATACCTGTTCAATACGGGTTAAATATAATGGAATGGAATCCCGGGGCAGAGAAAAGGCTGCAAAGAAGAGAAGGGGATACGGGAAACCCACAGAATCTTTATACATATCTGGCTGATCCTGTAATTTGTTCATCCGGTTTAACCGGGCCTCCTGTTACCTTTTATATGTTTGAGTGGGTTAATCCCCGGTTTGGGAAGAAAATCAGGGAAGTGAATTTAAATGCTTCCTTAAATTATCAGGCTACACAAACCAATTATGCTAAACCCAGCTATAAACCTATGAAAAGTAATGCTATTATTTTAGCCGGAATAAGCAAAGTAAAAAAGAGGGAAGTTTATGATCCAAAAACATTCATAAATAAATAAGCTGTATCAACAAATACGGTCCGGATTGTTTTTAATAAAATCCTTCCAGCTTTTATTTCCCTGTTCTGTTTTTGGAGCCTGTTTCTGATAAAAATGACAAACTGCAGCAGCAAGGCCGTCGGTGGCATCAAAATTTTCGGACACAATCGGGAAATCGAGTATTTTGCCTAACATTACGGCAACTTGTTCCTTTGAGGCACTCCCGCTGCCAGTAATAGACATCTTGATTTTTCGGGGTGCGTATTCATAAATACTAACAGATTTATAGATAGCTGCAGAAATTGCTGTTCCCTGTGCCCTTCCCAACTTAAGCATACTCTGAATATTTTTTCCATAAAAGGGTGCCTCTATGGCAAGTTCAGAAGGTTTAAACTTTTCAATCAGAAGAAGAGTTTCATTAAATATTGCTTCCAGTTTTTTATATTGATTTTTTATTTTATGAAGATCAATAATTCCCATGTCAATAAAAATGGGTTTATTTCCTGATTTTTTCACAACTCCATATCCCATTATATTTGTTCCCGGGTCTATCCCAAGTATTATTTTATCCCTGATATTCATTTTTTATAGTTTTTGAACATAAAGCCCAGGGTAATTATCGATCAGCACAAATTGACCGAAGAAGTAAATAGCTATAGTTTTTTTAGGAAACTTATTAAATTAATTAACTGATCATATTAAATCCTGTATAGGTTTGAAGGGCTTCGGGAATTTTTATTCCATGGTCAGACTGATTGTTTTCCATTAATGCAGCAACTATTCTTGGGAGTGCAAGAGAAGAACCATTAAGTGTATGGGCAGTACGAATTTTTTTATCAGTTTTATCCCTGAAGCGCAGCTTTAAACGGTTAGCCTGAAATGCTTCGAAATTTGATACAGAGCTTACTTCAAGCCATTTTTTTTGTGTAGCTGCAAAAACCTCAAAATCATACGTTAGTGCTGAAGTAAATCCCATATCTCCACCACATAATCTGATAATACGGTAAGGCAATTCCAGTTTGTTAATTATCTTTTCAACATGCAACACCATTTCTTCAAGGGCATAATAAGAATTATCAGGATGCTGTATTTGTACAATCTCAACTTTATCAAATTGATGAACCCTGTTCAATCCTCTGACATCTTTACCGTATGACCCTGCTTCACGCCGAAAACAAGGGGTATAAGAAGTATTCTTTATTGGGAGCTGATCTTCATTTAATATCATATCACGGTATAAGTTTGTAACCGGAACTTCAGCTGTGGGGATCAGATACATATTATCACCGGTAACATGATACATTTGTCCTTCCTTGTCGGGAAGCTGACCGGTCCCGAAGGCAGATGCTTCATTTACCAATATAGGAGGTGAAATTTCAGTATACCCCGCTTTTATATTTTCATCAAGGAAGAAATTAATAAGTGCACGTTCTAAAGTTGCCCCTTTTGCTTTAAACACAGGAAAGCCGGCACCGGTTATTTTATTTCCAAGTTCAAAATCAAGAATATCAAATTTAATTCCCAGATCCCAATGAGGCAGACTTTTATCTTTTAGTTCAGGAATATTCAGATTTTCTTTTACTATAACGTTATCTTCGGCGCCTATACCCTGTGGGACAGAAATATGAGGAATATTAGGAACCTGAACGATTAGATCATCCAGTTCATTTGAATAATTTGCCAAACTGGCATTCAATGATTTGATTTCTTCTTTAAGTTTTCCTGTCCTGGCTTTTTTTTGTTCGGCCTCTTCCCGTTTACCAGATTGATATAATAATCCAATTTCTTTGGATATAGTATTCATTTCAGAAAGTGATTGATCAGCCAGCTTTTGCGTATTTCTGCGCTTCTCATCCAGGGATATGATTTGTTCAATAATATCGGGATTATTAAAATTACGTATTTTAAGTCTTTCTATGATGAATTCCTTATTTTCCCGGATAAAATGAATACTTAACATAGTGATAGAATTTTAGGAAAGAAATTAAAAAACTCCTGAAACTGGTATCAAAGTTAACAGTTTACAGGAGATATTGGATGATTAAAAGAAATAATGTTAATTCTCCGGAGGAATAACATCTACAAATGACTTATTGTTTTTTCTTTTTTTAAATTCTATTTTGCCGTCAATCAATGCAAATAAAGTATGATCTTTACCCATACCAACGTTATTACCAGGATGATGTACAGTACCCCTTTGACGAACAATAATATTTCCGGCTTTAGCAAGTTGCCCGCCATATAATTTTACACCCAGCCTTTTGCTTTCTGATTCACGTCCGTTTCTGGAACTACCTGCTCCTCTCTTATGTGCCATGGTTATTTAATTTATCAGTTTATTATTTTGTGTCTTTTCCGGTTGATTTATCAGCCTTTTTTGTGGATGCAGACTTAGCTTCTTTTTTCACTGTAGTTGTAGTAGCAGCTTTTTTTGTTGCAGTCGGTTTTGTACCTGCGGCCTTTTTTGTTGTTACTGCTGTTTTTGTGGCAGCAGCCTTTTCGTTTAGTTTTACTTCAGCTTTAGTATCGGATTCTGCCTTTTTTACTTTTTTAGTGTCAGTATCTTTTTTGTCAGTTGCTATTTTCTTTCCGGCATTTACTTCTTTAGTACCTGCTTCCTTCTTAAGCGCTTGTTTTTTGGCATCTTCCGGTTTTTGCGTTTTTGCAGTTTCTGTTGAAGAAATATCTGTTAGTACATCAGATGATTTGGATTCTGCAATTACTTCAACAGCTTCATGTTCTTTTTCAGTAGTAACAGTTTCAGCAGCTTTCTTTTCCGTTTTCTTTTCTGAAGTAGCAACCCTTGCCTTTCCTCCTTTTTCTATTATATCTTCAATTAAGATCTGTGTAAAAAGTTGTCTGTGGCCATTCTTTACCTTAAATCCTTTTCTTCTTTTCTTCTTGAAAACAATTACTTTATCACCTTTAAGGTGCTCCAGGACTTTAGCAGTTATAAGTGCCCCCTCAATAAGTGGTTCTCCAATTATAACATTCTTTTCATTATCAATGAGAAGCACTTTGTTGAAATCTACCTGGCTTCCTACTTCGGAATTAAGCCTGTGAACAAAGATTTTCTGATCCTTTTCTATCTTAAATTGCTGGCCTGCAATATCAACAATTGCGTACATTTTATTTGTATTAAAAAGATTAATCAAAACGGGAGTGCAAAAATAGAAAAGTTAAGTTGATTAACAAAGAATTATATGAATATTTTTGATAATAGAGCTTTACAAATGAATTTTGATTAATTTGAAGCCACTATAATAAAATAGATTCGGTACATTTACATTCTAAATTGTAACTTTTAATACCTAAATAATAATTAACTAAATACTAATCTCTATGAATAATATTAAAAAAGTCAACCGTCGCAATTTCATTCGTAATTCATCTATTGCCCTGGGTTCTTTTACTATTGTTCCTTCTCATGCTGTTTCCGGCCTGGGCCATATCCCTCCAAGTGATAAACTTAATGTTGCCGGAATAGGCATTGGGGGTATGGGCAGGTCTGATCTTGCAGATATAGCTAAAACAGAAAATATTGTTGCACTTTGTGATGTAGACTGGAGTGACAGAGTTAACAATGTATTTAAAACATATCCTCTTGCAAAACAATATAAAGATTACAGGCTTATGCTGGATAAGCAAAAGGATATTGATGCTGTAATTGTAGCTACTTCTGATCATACTCATGCGATAATCAGTATGGAAGCCATAAAACGTGGTAAACATGTTTATACAGAGAAACCACTTACTCGTACTGTATATGAAGCCAGGATGCTTACAGAAGCAGCAAGAAAATATAAAGTTGCCACACAAATGGGTAATCAGGGGCAGGCTGAGGATGCACCAAGACGTTTGCGTGAAATGATACAAAGTGGTGTTATAGGGCCTGTGCATGAGGTACATGTATGGACAGACCGCCCTAACAGAGGACTTTCAGGCACTTATTGGCCTCAGGGTGTTTTGCGGCCTGAGGACAGTCCTCCGGCCCCGCCAAGTCTTGATTGGGATTTATTTGTTGGTCCTGCACCCATGCGCCCTTATCATCCTTCATATCACCCTTTTAATTGGAGAGGATGGTGGGATTTTGGCACGGGGGCACTGGGTGATATCGGATGCCACAGTTTTGATCCTGTTTTTCGTGCATTGAAACTGAAATATCCTGTTTCTGTTCATGCAGTTTCCACACTTGTAAATGAAGAGTCTTACCCTCTTGGGTCAATCGTACGTTATGAATTTCCGGAACGCGAAGATTTGCCGGCCCTTAAGCTTACCTGGTATGATGGAGGATTAAGGCCACCTTTGGTAAAAGAACTGGAAGAGCAAATGGTCATGGCTGCAAGTGGCACATTATATATTGGAACAAAAGGAAAAATATTGGGGAACAGGATTTTGCCAAAATCCCTGCGTGAGCCTTACACAGCACCACAGCCTTATATCGCTTCTTCTCCGGGGCATAGAATGGAATGGACCCTGGCATGTAAAGGGCAGGGTCAGGCAGGTTCAAATTTTGATTGGGCAGGGCCACTTACAGAAACGGTCCTTCTGGGAAACATAGCTTTACGTAAAGAGTTGAGAGAAAGTCTGACATCCCGGCCCCTAATTTTTGATCCCAAAAAACTTTGTTTTCCAAATATGCCGGAAGCTGATAAATTTCTTCACTATGAATATAGAGAAGGCTGGAGTTTGTAAAATTATAAACAGATAAAAGAAGCGATGTATAATAACTACAGTTTCGGAGCTTCATTGTCTGTTATAATTGATTTTAATTTTTCAATATCTCGGTTTTAATTTTAAATATTGGAGTGTTTTTACTTAATTTCTGATCGTTTTAATTCTTGTATATGATGAAGTATAAACTAAATCCTTTGATGTTTGCTTTACCTTTATCTGTTATTTCCTGTAAGTCTTCTGTTAATGACCGCATTTCAGGGGGAAAGCCTAATATTATCATTATTTATACTGATGATGTTGGTTACGGAGATATAGGATGTTATGGGGCAAAGGAAGTTCAGACTCCTAATATCGACAGACTTGCTTCAAAAGGATTAAGATTTACAAATGCTTATGCAACTTCTTCTACTTCAACACCTTCAAGGTATTCCTTGCTTACAGGTGAATACCACTGGCGGAAGCCTCCTGGCTGGAATGTCGGGGAACTTAAAGGAACCAGTATTGCCCCCGGGGATGCAGGAATGCTTATACCAACGGACATGAACACTCTGCCTTCAATCTTGAAAGAGCAGGGATATTCAACAGCTGTTATTGGAAAATGGCACCTGGGATTAGGACCTATTGGAGGGCCGGATTGGAATGGAATAATTAAGCCATCACCTGAAGATATAGGCTTTGATTACTCCTTTCTTCTTCCCGCAACAGGAGACAGGGTGCCTTGCGTTTATGTTGAAAACCGTAAAGTTGTGGGGCTTGATCCGGGTGATCCTATACATGTAAGTTATAATGAGCCCATAGGTGATGATTCAACAATTTATAATCCCGCTGTCACACCAGGCACTATTGTTAGCTATAATAAACCCGGGGCTACAAATGCCGGATATTTTAATCAACGGAAAGATATTAAAATGCATCCAAGTTTTGGCCATGACCAGACAATAGTTAATGGGATATCAAGAATTGGATTTATGACAGGTGGATTCTCTGCCAGATGGAAGGATGAAGAAATTGCAGAAACCTTAGTTCAAAAAGCTTTAAATTTTATTGAAAAAAATAAAAACGAACGCTTTTTTCTTTATTTTTCAACACATGATGTCCATGTTCCCCGTGTGCCGGGTGAACAGTTTGCAGGTAAAAGCGCTATAGGGATATACGGTGATGTAATTATGCAAATGGATTGGTGTGTTGGAGAGATCATGAAAAAGCTTCAGGAATTTAAATTAACAAATAACACATTAGTAATTTTTACCAGTGATAACGGGCCGGTTCTGGACGATGGTTATCATGACGGCAGTGTTGAACATATTGGAGATCATAAGCCGGCAGGCCCGTTCAGGGGAGGGAAGTACAGTGCTTTCGAAGGAGGGACTAAAGTGCCAATGATTGTGCACTGGCCCCAAAGGGTAAAAAATGGAATAACTAATGCTTTATTCAGCCAGATAGATTTTTTAGCTTCATTAGCAGCCATTTCAGGTTACAAAAGGAAAGACAAAATATCTATGGACAGTGATAATAATCTTTCTACTTTATTGGGAGATGAAAAAAATAACAGGGATTATGTAATTCAGCATAATATGGGAGGGACTCTTTCTATTATAAAAGATAAATGGAAATATATTGAACCCGGTGATGGCCTAATACTTAATCCTTATACAAGGCCTCAGATGGAACTTGGCAATGATCCAAAGGCACAATTATATGATCTTTCCGTTGATCTGGCTGAAACTAACAACCTTGCTGAAAAATTTCCGGACATTGTTTCACAATTACATGAATTGCTGGAAAAAGAAAAATCCAGGTGATTTTTTTAAAATAAGATTAAATGAATAATAATCAATAAATATTAATGATCAAAATAATAATTTATAGCTTAAATTTTTCCAGATAAAAAAAACTTATCATTTACAGAATGTTTCTTTTAAAATTGTAAATAACAACTTAATAATTATTAAAAAATGGATACGACAAGACGTAATTTTATTAAAAGCGCTGCCCTTGGTACAGGCTTTTTATTTTCATCATTTAGTGGTTATAATAATGTTGAAGAATTAGATGGATCAGTAAAAAAATTAGTGAAAAAAGCTAAAAACAGAAAGCAGGTTTTCAATATGTGTGGATATGCCGCACCAGCTTTACCAACAGTAAGGATTGCCTATGTTGGAATTGGAGGACGTGGAAAAGGGGCAGTAAGGAGAATGACCAGAATAGATGGAGTTGAAATCGTTGCGCTTTGCGATATTAAACCTGAAGCGGTCAGAGACGGGCAGGAAATATTACAGGCTGCAGGATTACCAAAAGCAAGAGAATATAGTGGCGATAATCAGATATTTAAGG
>CAZLXM010000116.1:0-2250 GCA_964563105.1 uncultured Bacteroidaceae bacterium | reverse complement strand
AAGTAATGATATTGATCTGGTATATATAACAACTTCATGGGATTATCATACGCCAATTGCTGTATATGCAATGGAACACGGGAAACATGCTGTATCTGAAGTGCCTGCTGCAAGGACCCTGGAAGAATGCTGGCAACTGGTGGAAACGTCAGAACGGACAAGAAAGCATTTCATGCAACTTGAGAATTGTTGTTATGACTTTTTTGAAATGCTTACTCTAAATATGTCCCGTCAGGGCCTTTTTGGTGAATTGGTACATGCTGAAGGTGCTTATATTCATACTCTGGGAGATTCATTGATAAAAAATAAAAAGGAATGGCGAATGAGGGAAAATCTTCGTAATGCGAATCTCTACCCAACACACGGTCTTGGCCCCATAGCCCAGTGTTTGAATATTAACCGTGGCGACCAGATGCAATATATGGTTTCCCTGGCATCAGATGATTTCCAGATGCTAAAGAGTTATCATGAGCTTGCTCAAACTGATCCGTTTTATAAACCATTTGACGTTAAATCACACAGGGGAAATATGATTACATCTTTAATACGTACTCATAAAGGAAAATCAATAATGGTACAACATGATGTTACTTCTCCAAGAGTATACGACAGGAAACATCTGCTCAGCGGAACAAAAGGAATGGCACAGAAATATCCTTTACCGGCAAAAATAGCATTTTCACATGGCAATGATACATGGATCAAGGAAACAGAGATGAAAGAACTCGAAAAAAATTATACCCCGGAAATTATAAACCATATTGGTGAAGTTGCCCGCTCAGTTGGAGGACATGGAGGAATGGATTTTACAATGGACTGGCGCCTGATTGATTGTTTGAGAAATGGCTTGCCACTGGAACAGGATGTTTATGATGCAGCATTATGGAGTGTTATTACTCCATTAAGTATGTGGTCCATTGTTAACGAGTCAAATTCAATTCAGATACCAGATTTTTCAGGCGGATCATGGAAAACAAATGAGCCACTTGATTTGAAATTAAAAGGTGCAACGACCAAAGTCATTAAAAGATAAGGAAAAATTATTTGTTGTCAATATATTGCATGAAAACTACAGGAGATATTTGGAGGATATAAGTTTATTTTATTAAAGGATTGAACTTTTTTGAAAGTGGCGATTTAATTCTGCTAGTTAAATTAGATTTGATATAATGAACCTGTCTATATCAATTTTCAGCTAATTATTAACAAGTTAAATTATTTTCAGATGAGAAGTCCAATATTATCATTTACGATTTTTTATTTTATCTCTTTGCTAATACTTTTATGTGAATGCGGAGTATCACAAAAAGATACTGGTTTTCATGATAAATACAAGGATGTTCAACCTGGAACACCAATAATTATCGGGTTAAAAAGCCATAATCCTTCAATAAAGTATGCAGGGAAAGAACTTGTGAAATATTTTAATTTGATGGCTGATGATCCTTATGCTGCAACTGTTGCGAATGATCCTGCTTCTTTATATTTTTCTCCTGATGAGAGTACGGGACCTGTTCATCTTGAACTGGGTTTATTTAGTGATTTTAAGATAAAATTTGATGAAATTGAGGATCCTGAACTTGATGATGCAATTTATATTAATGTAAAAGGATCAAGGGGTATTATAGCTGGATCAAATCCGCGCAGTGTCCTCTTTGCTGTTTACCGCTTTCTGGAAGCTAATGGCTGCAGGTGGATCAGGCCGGGCCCTGATGGGGATTATGTGCCGAAAAAACAGATTGATAATTTATCGCTTCAATTGAGTGATAAGGCAAAATATCGTTTTAGGGGACATGCTAATGCCGGATCTTATAGCATTGACTATATTATCTCCAAAATTGAATGGAGTGCAAAGCTTTGCCTGAATACTTATTTTAATGAATTTCTTATTCCTAAACAGTTTTTTCAATTATGGTATAGTCGCAATAATTGTCCCCTGACAGATACAGAGGTAATTTCATTTAATGAACGGTTAGTTAAGGAAATAAAGCTTCGCGGGCTTTTTCTTCATAGTGCAGGGCACGGCTGGAATGGTTTGTTTTTTGGTAATCCCGAAGTGGAATGTGATCACTGGGGTGAAATGATTGTTCCGGAAGACCAGACTAAATACCTGTCTCTAGTAAACGGTAAACGGGTAATTGACGGGCCGACAAAAACAGAACTTTGTTATGGCAATCCGATTGTGCGTGATCGTTTGGTATATCTTATTTCAGATTATGCAGAATCGCATCCTGAGATTGACTTTCTTCA
>CAZLXM010000115.1:4520-10225 GCA_964563105.1 uncultured Bacteroidaceae bacterium | reverse complement strand
ATCCCTTACATAAACAGTGTAAACTGCATCAGGGGTCAGGCCACTGAATACCGGATCACTTAACCAATCTACAGAGTTTAGACTATATTCAATTGCATCACCAAGAGGTGCTGTAATAGTAATAGTACCTGTTGGCCCGGCACACGTTGGCTGGGTCAAATCTGCCAAAGGTGTTTCAGGAGCACCAGGTACAGGATCAATTGTAAAGTCAGCACTTGAAACACAGGTCGGATCAACTGATATATCTCTTACATAAATAGTATAAACTACATCAGCAGTTAGATCACTAAATACATTAGTGCTTACCCAATCTATGGAGTTTAGACTATATTCAAGTGAAGGGCCTATAGGTGAAGTTATAGTTATGGTTCCCGTTGGCTCAGCACACGATGGCTGAGTGATATCAGCTTCAGGTGTATCCGGAGCATCGGGTACAGGATCAATAGTGAAGCTGGCACTCGATATACAGCTGGAATCTATTGAAGTGTCCCTTACATAAACAGTGTAAACCGAATCAGGAACAAGACCGGAAAAATCCCGGTTGCTAACCCAATTATAAGAATTTAAACTGTATTCAAATGAAGGGCCGATAGGACTGCTTATATTAATGGCACCGTATTGAACAGCACAGGCAGGCTGAATAAGGTTTGCAGCAGGCAGATCAGGAACAGGGTTAATAATGATTTTTACACTATCTGAAAGATCAACGGATGTAAGAGCATCACTAACATTAACAAGAATACAGGTAAAAATGCCAGGTACCCCGGTTGCTACTGAGATCTTCGCTATGCTGTCTGAATCTGATGTAGTAATAATTTGTTCGGAATTGTCATTTAATTTAAAAGTAAAGGTATATGGTGCTTCTCCATATGCTGCAGTAAAAATCACTTCCGGTTCCGGTGAATTTTGACACAATGTATCGTTCCCGCTTATACTGGCTGTAAGCTGTGCAAAAACATTGATTTCATAAAGAAAACCAATACTTAAAAAAAGCAGAGTTCTAAATAAAATAGTTTTCAGTTTCAAATGTATCTTTAAAGGGATCAGAGTTCTCATGCAAAGGTCCTTAAATTAAAAACTTGAAATTCAAAATGCTTATCCCGACATAGCTTTAATTCAATTATCAAATATAAATATTTTCATGCAAAAACCTTAATATTATTGAGTGTTCAAGCGATCCGGCACTTTTTAAAATTGCAATTCCGAACATTCATCAATAATATTTAACATTTAATCCAAAAATTTGTACATACTGTCATAATTTCGTATTTTAGAAAAAAAAAGTTAAAAGAAAATCAATATTTTTCTGACAAAATATAATGCTGATATTTTAGTATTTAAAATACCGAAAGAGATCAAACACGAATAAATTGATATAATAGATCTGTTATCTGGTGTTATTATTTTACAACACTTGTAATAAAGATTTTTTATTTGTTGAAACTGTCTAATTAAATTATTTATGAAAACCCTGGAAATATTACCTACAAAGAAAACTTTAGGTGTTAAATGTGAGCCGGGACTTATGTCCTTTGAAGGTTGTTCCATAACGAATAATCCTAAAATGTTTTTTAAACCTATCATAGACTGGGTTAAAGAATATATGAAAACTCCTGAAGAACTAACAGAAATATTATGCAAATTTGATTATATTGATACTGCTTCATTTAAGAATTTATATACCATATTTCAGGATATGTATGAACAAAAAGAAGCTGGCCACAGAATAATTATTAAATGGTTCTTTTCTTATGAAGATCCTGAAATACTCGAGCTTGGAGAAATACTTAAAGGCAGGATAGGCCTGGATTTTGAACTTGTTTCCACCACCTGATTTCTATTTCATAATATTCAAAACACTTAATAAAATTCACCTTAAATCTTTCTGTTCTGATATACAATAATTAAACTTATTGATATATTATATATCCGGTTTAACATAATTATCATGTAACAATTACAAGCTTATAATATTTTCTTAAAAAAAGATGAATGCTGTGAATTATAATAACTGGTATCTTATCTTCCGGTAGCAAAGAAAATACTTGTAATTGTTTTGAAGAGCAGAGAGATATCTTTGCCAAATGACCAGTTATCAATATATTTAAGATCCATCAGCATCCATCTTTCAAAATTAATATCATTACGGTTTGGTATAACCTGCCAGGTACATGTTATCCCCGGCTTAACAGACAATCGCCTCAATTGCCAGCGCTCATACTTTTTTACTTCTCTTTCCAATGGCGGCCTGGGCCCGATTAAAGACATTTCACCAACCAACACATTATATAATTGAGGTAATTCATCAAGATTAGTTTTTCTTAAAAATTTTCCAATTCTGGTAATACGCGGATCATCTTTAATTTTAAAAACAGGCCCGTCCATTTCATTTTGTGAAATAAGCTCATGAAATCTTTCTTCAGCATTTACAACCATAGTACGAAATTTAATTAACTTAAATTTACGTCCTCTCAGACCTATCCTTTCCTGTTTAAAAAATACAGGGCCTTTTGAATCCAGTTTAATTAAAATTCCTATTATTATAAAAAAGGGTGATAATAATAAGAGTGCAACGATCGAGAAATAAAGGTCGGTCATATTCTTGAAGAATAAGGACATCTTATTGGATGGTATATCAACCAGTGTCAGAAAACCTGAAGAATTCAATGTCTTTAATTGTATATCAAGAGGTTCCAATGGAGAAGCAAAAGACTGGAGGCGGAATATAATCCCTACTTCATTACAAAGCTCTACGATGTTCTTAATTAACTTCTCATCAATTTCACTCCGGCAATAAATAACTTCGTCAATAATATTGTTATCCAGAATTGATTTAATTTTTGCCGGATTAGAATATATTTTTATATGGTCTCCATATTTAGCTTTAATAAGCTTTGACCGCGTTACAATTCCTTTAATTTTAAAACCCCATTCCTTTTGGTTTAAAAGTTTTTCAATTATCCTGTCTGAAAATACATCTGCAATAATAAGAACATGATGTAAATTATAACCATTTGATCTGTATATTTTAAGAAAATGAAAGGCAAACAGCCTAAATGTGAGGGTAGCACCCAGGCTAAGCAAAAAATAAATAAAAATAAAGGTGACCGGAATTGATTTAAATCCAAAAATAAACCGTACTAACAACAGGCCTGTAAAAATAATAAAATTGCTTTGAATAAATTGAAATATTAAAGTACGGTAGCGTTGTGTCCTTGGGACCATAGCAACTGCAGTTATCCTGGAAACGATAAACCATGAAATAAGAAGCAATACAGAGAACACAATAAATTCAAGTGGAATAATCGGGGTAAAAGGATGAACAAATTTCTTAACAATATAGTAAGAAATTGCCAAAGAATAGATTACTATGATAAACTCACATATATCTAATGCCAGTTTTACCCTGGATTGATTATGTGTGTGGTAATCAGCCAACTTGATGGATATTCTATCAAATGGTGATGCTACTTTCATAGTACCTTTGTTAAAAAATAAGATTAGTGCCCTTCAAATTATAAGTTAAAGATAAGCTTTTATTGTGTACTAATAACAGATGTTTTTATAAACAACCAAAAATAAGGGATGAATGGCCCCTGGAGGATGGTTAATTTTTAAACTTAAATTTGTTATTTCACAGAATCCTTAATTAATTAGCAATTCCTAAAGTTGGGAAGTTTTTATATTAACTTTTCAAAAGCGTGAATCAATTAATTATGGAAGATTTATATATTGCGGCTACAAACAGAACTTTGGAAATCAGGTGTGAAAAAGGGGTAATAGATTTAAGCGGGCGTTCAATACTTAATGATCCTAATTCTTTCTTCAATCCAATTGAAGAGTGGATTAAAAATTATATTAAATCCCCTGAGCCTAAGACTATTATTAATTGCAATTTTGAATATATTGATACAGCTTCTTTTAAACGTATATATAATATATTGAAAGAATTTGAAAAGATTAATAAAGAATATTCAGTTATCATAAATTGGCATATTGAGAATGATGATCCTGAAATAATGGAACTGGGAAACATTCTTGATAACAGGATAAGCCTGGAGTTCAATTTTATTCAAGCCTGGTGATCAATGCCCCTTAGCAGTAAAAAATGTTGCAATAGTACGAAGAAATAAGCCAAAATCTTTATTAAGGCTCCAGTTATCAATATATTGTAAATCCAGCTTCATCCATTTCTCAAACTTAACCCCATGCCTGTCAGGTAATATTTGCCAGGAACAGGTTATTCCGGGTTTAACAGACAATCTTCTGAGCTGCCATCTTTCATACTTTTGCACTTCTTCAGGAAGTGAGGGGCGCGGGCCAATTAAGGACATTTCACCTTTCAATACATTATACAGCTGAGGAAGTTCATCCAAACCAGTTTTTCTTAAAAACCTGCCTGTTCGGGTTATTCTTGGGTCGGACTTAATTTTAAAAACCGGGCCATCGGCTTCATTTTTCTCTAACAGGCTTTCAAGGAGTTTCTCTGCATCTGTAACCATAGTACGAAACTTATAAAGCATAAACCTTCTTCCCCTAAGCCCTACTCTTTCCTGAACAAAAAAGACAGGCCCTCTGGATTCAAGCTTAATAATTATGCCTGTCAACAGAAACAGTGGAAAAAGCAAAATCAGCATTGTTAAAGAAAAATAAATATCACTAATCTGTTTAAATAATAAGGCAAAATTATTAGAAGGAATATCAATCAAATTGATCTGACTTTTATCATTCAATGTTTTTAACTGAAGCTGAAGATCTTCCAAAGGAGAAAGCTCAGACTGCATCCTGAAAATAACACCAATCTCATTACAAATATCAACATACTTTCGAATCTCCTGTTTATCAGTATCACCTTTACAATAAATAACTTCATCAATTATTTCGTTTTCCAAAAGTTTACTGAAGTCGGTATTACCCGGGAGAACCTGAAACTTATTATTGTATTTTTTTCTTATAAGTTTTGAATCAGATATAATTTTGCTAATGTTAAAACCCCATTCTTTTTCTTCAATGATTTTTTCAATAAACTTTTCAGAAAACCAGTCGGCAATAATGATAACATTATGCAGGTCCTGCCCGTTTAGCCTGTGGGTTTTAAAGATCTTATAAGTAATTATCCTTGTAAAAGTAACTGTAAACAAATTCAATCCTGCATAAAGGGTAATAAACAAAAAGCTTATTGAATGCAGGCCGGCTACTAGTTTGAATAATTGCAATAAAAGAAGGCCTATAAAGGAGATCCTGACAAATTGGAAAAATACATGAAGATTTTTTCTTGTACGAGGTATTTTTGCTATTATGGTAACCCGATAAAATATTATCCAGGTTATTATATTGAACAGCCCCAGAACATAAATATCCCTGAAAAGGAGATATCCGGGGAAAATAAAAGAATTCCATATATAAACAGCCAGAAAATATGTTGCTATTATTACAAGAAGTTCAATAAGAAAAGAATATCTCTTTTTCCCTTCTTTCTTATTGGAAAGCGCATAAAATTGTATCTGGCTGCGTAAACCTGACAATGTCATAATGCATCAAATTTATGTTCACAAAAATAACGTTTAAGTTTCAAAAAGGTTTATTTTTTTTGACAAATGCGGTGATATGACTGATGAAAGTTTATTTTCACTGCACATAAAGTTGAGGTAATAAAATCTCATTTAACAAAAAAAATGAATGATTTAATCAATAAAAAATAATTT
>CAZLXM010000115.1:577-4510 GCA_964563105.1 uncultured Bacteroidaceae bacterium | reverse complement strand
ACAAATATTGATTCAATGTTTATTTCAATTAATAAATTACTATCTAAATCTTTTAAATTATGAAACGTATCATTTCATTTCTTCTTCTTTTCCTGTTTGTGACTAATTTCCTTAGCACAGCTCAAGACAGGCCTCAAATTAAAATACCCGATATCCTTGGTTATACAACACTTACCTGTGATCTTCATATGCACACGGTTTTTTCTGACGGGCAGGTATGGCCAACAGTCAGGGTTGAAGAAGCTTACAGGGAAGGTATCCAGGTAATAGCTGTCACAGATCACCTCGAATACCGGCCACATTTCAATAATTTGTTCAAAGAACCTGGCAGCACTAATGTTGCAAAAAATATGCCAGATCATAACAAAGCCTATGAAACAGCAAAGCCGGCTGCTGACAAAGCAGACATTATACTCATAAAAGGATGTGAGATTACCAGGTCCATGCCCCCCGGACATGGCAATGCCCTTTTCCTTTCAGATAATAACAAACTCGATACGCCGGAATGGAAGGATGCATTTTTAGAAGCTAAAAAACAGGGCGCTTTTATAACCTGGAACCATCCTGGATGGAAACGCCAGCAACCGGATACAACCCTTTGGTGGGAAGAACATACCTGGCTTTATGAAAACGGAATGATGCACGGAATTGAGTTAGTGAATGGAAGGGAATATTATCCGGAAGCACATCAATGGGCTATTGATAAGAACCTGACTTTTATGGCTACAACCGATATCCATAGCCCTGTGGCCATGGCATATAATTTACAACAAGGAGAATTCCGGCCTATGACCCTCGTTTTTGTGAGAGAAAAAAGCGCCCAGGGAATAAGAGAAGCTTTATTTGACCGCAGGACTGTAGTTTTTTTTGACAATAAACTCGCCGGAAACAGTAAATACCTTGATGCAATATTTTTCAATTCCTTTACTGTAGAATCGGTTGAAAAAAATGAGGAAGGTTTCCGGATTTTAATAAATAATCCTTCCGATATCCCTTTTGAACTGTCAAAAGCACCCGGCAATGATCCATATCTGGAGTTTTTTCAAAATCAATCCCTGCCTGCAGGAAAACAAACTACTATAAAAATTTATACCAAAAATCCGGATAGATATGACAGAATAGACATTAAAGTAATTGTGGATAATTTGCTTGTTGCACCGGGAAAAGGGTTACCAGCAACCATAATATTTCTGGTGAATTAAAAATATGAAGAGTTTTTAAAAAAGCAATTGTGCTCCGCAAAATGTAATTAAATTTGACAATAAATTGACAAAATATCCGTATATTATTGATATTTAAAAATTTACAAGATATTAGCTGTTAAGATTAAATTTGGATTTTAAATAATCAATATATATTTTTATGGCATTATTAACCTGGTAAATCCTCTTTCCGGACTTGCCCTTAAACAAAAAAATGAAAAGAATAATTTTATTTCAGGCAGCTGAAAACAAATCCTGGAAAATATTATTAAGCATTTGCTTATTCATTATTTTCGCCAATGGCCATCAACTTAGTGCTCAAAGTGATCTCGATGCTTTATCTCAAAGAAAAAGAAGCTGGTTATATTTTGTTGATTCGGAAAACTCCCTGTATCATCATCTTTCATCTGAAGCCAGAGAACTGCTTAAAAAGCGAAAAGAACAAGTAAGCAAAATTCAAACTCTGACAGAATGGCAAAACAGACAGGAATTTCTAAGAACAAGGCTATTGGAAGTTATGGGGCCTTTCCCCGAAAAAACTCCTTTAAATGCAAAAATATTAAGGACTGTGGATAAGGGCAGCTATAAAATTGAGCATATAGTCTTTGAATCCAGACCAGGGTTTTTTGTTACTTCTTCTCTTTTTATGCAAAAGAAAAGAAAGGGGAAGTCTCCTGTTGTTATTTATTGCAGTGGTCATTCTGCTGAGGGTTATCGCAGTTCGGCCTATATGCATATTATTGTAAATCTGGTTAACAAAGGTTTCATTGTATTTGCTTTTGATCCTGTAGGACAGGGAGAACGGCTTGAATATTTTGATCCTGCCACAGGAAAATCCATTGTAGGGGGTGCTACAAAGGAACACTCTTATCCGGGGGCCCAGGCCTTTATTACGGGAGACTCACAGGCTGGCTATATGACCTGGGATGGGATCAGAGCTGTTGATTATCTTTTAACCCGTAAAGAAGTTGATCCTGCAAGAATTGGTATTACCGGACGTTCAGGAGGCGGAACACAATCAGCCTATATTTCAGCTGTTGATGAACGTATATATGCCTCAGCACCTGAATGTTATATTACAAATTTAACCAGACTTTTTCAATCTATCGGGCCTCAGGATGCTGAACAAAATCTGTTTAACGGTATTTCAGAAGGTCTGGATCATGCAGATTATCTGGCAGTCCGTGCTCCAAAGCCTGCTTTGATGATCACTACCACAAATGATTTTTTCAATATTCAGGGAGCAAGGGAAACAGCAAGAGAAGTTTCAGAAATATATAAAGCCTATAATAAGCCGGAAAACTTTGGTATGGTTGAAGATATAAATGTTCATGCATCTACTCAGAAAAACAGAGAGGCAATGTATGCTTTCTTTCAGAAACATTTGAACAATCCGGGTGATCCTGTTGATGAAGAAGTTGAACTTCCTTCAAATGACGAAATACGTGTTACTCCAGGCGGTCAGATTTCAACTTCACTGAATTCGGAAACAGTTTTCAGCCTTAACAGGAAAGAAGCAGAAAAATTGCAGCTTAAGCTTGAATCATTAAGAAATACCGGTGATTCTTACAAAAGAGAAGTGCTTAATTCGGCCAAAAAACTATCCGGATATATTGAGGCAAATGATATTGATGAGCCTGTAATGACAGGAAATATTCAGAAAAACGGATATATGATAGATAAATACTTTATCTTTGCAAAAAATATAATTAATATATAAATGGGACATCATCAATTAGATAGCTTGGATGAGCAGATTTTAAAACTTATTGCAGATAACGCTCGAATCCCTTTTCTTGAAGTTGCAAGAGCATGTAATGTGTCTGGTGCTGCTATCCACCAAAGAATCCAGAAGCTGACCAATTTAGGTATACTTAAAGGATCACAGTTTATTTTGGATCCAGAAAAGATTGGTTATGAAACATGTGCATATATTGGCCTATACCTTAAAGATCCTGAACAATTTGACTCTGTTGCAGAGGCTTTAAAGAAGATACCTGAAGTTGTTGAATGTCATTTTACAACCGGCCAATATGATCTGTTCATAAAGATATATGCTAAGAACAATCACCATCTTCTGAGCATTATTCATGACAAATTACAACCATTAGGTCTTGCTCGTTCTGAAACTATTATTTCATTCAACGAAGCAATAAACCGTCAAATGGCCATATTAGATATGGAGGAGAAAGATTAATTAGAAAGTCTTTCGTAATTGATAAAACTAAAATTATAGGGATGTCTATCATCGGTTTGATGATCTTCCCTATTTTGTATTTTCTATTCATCCATATTTATTGCAGGAAAGAAGGCATCGGCCTCTTTGGGAATATTATATACATGAGTTATGTAAAGCTTATCTGCTTTAGAAATAGCCTCTCTGTACAAAGTCTCACCTCCGATAATAAAAACCTCTTCATCGTTTTTACACGACTCCAAAGCCTCGTCCAAAGAACTAAAGCAGTCACATCCGGGAAAGGAGTTATTGCTTCTGGAGAGAACTATATTACGTCTGTTAGGCAGAGCGCCCTTAGGTAATGACTCAAAGGTATGACGACCCATTATTATTGTATGACCTGATGTAAGTGCCTTGAAACGTTTCAGATCATCAGGAAGCCAATAAATGAGTTTATTAGAATAGCCGATAGCATAGTTATCGGCTACTGCTACTATAATAGAAATACATGACATAACTTGAAATGGATTGTGATTTAAACGGCAACCGATCCTG
>CAZLXM010000115.1:0-567 GCA_964563105.1 uncultured Bacteroidaceae bacterium | reverse complement strand
ACGGATCATAATCGACAAGTTCAAAATCCTCGTACTTAAAATCAAAGATGCTTTTCACATCCGGATTGATTCTCATTCTGGGTAGAGGACGTGGTTCACGAGTTAGCTGCAACTTAACTTGCTCGAAATGGTTGGTATAGATATGTGTATCACCTAAAGTATGAACGAAATCGCCTGCTTTAAGTCCTGTAACTTGTGCAACCATCATAAGTAGAAGAGCATAAGATGCAATATTGAATGGAACTCCCAGGAAAGTATCTGCACTCCTCTGATAGAGTTGAAGGCTCAAACGACCATCTGCAACATAGAACTGGAAAAATGCATGACATGGAGGAAGATTCATGTTATCAATATCTGCTACGTTCCAGGCACTGACTATTATACGTCGTGAATCAGGATTATTCTTTATATCATCTATAGCACGACTTATCTGATCAATGAAACCACCTTTATAATCTGGCCAAGAGCGCCATTGGTAACCATATATATGTCCTAAATCTCCATTTTCATCAGCCCATTCATTCCAAATTCTAACTCCATGGTCCTGAAGATACTTTACATTTGTAT
>CAZLXM010000114.1:0-10492 GCA_964563105.1 uncultured Bacteroidaceae bacterium | reverse complement strand
GTTCCATCAGAACGACGTGAACAACAATAGTATAACTAAAATATTTTCTGATGAATAGAATCATTTTACAATTATCCGTCATTCTATTAATGATTTCTGCCCTGATGCTAAATAGTTGCAAAAATGAGCTTGAAAATGGAGGTTTTTATGCAGGCTGGGCAATAGAAGATATTACACCGGAAGGACCGGTTTCACTTCGGGGACAATTTTATGAAAGAATTTCCGAATATGTTCAGAGTCCACTCATGGCTACAGCTCTGGCAATGGAATTTTCCGGAGAGGATGGTAAAGCAGAACAGGCAATTCTTGTTTCTTTGGATGTTGTTTCCATTTCAAGACCGTTACAAGATACCTTAAAGTTAATAGTTAAAGACCTGATCCCGGATTTTGATACCGGAAAACTGGTTCTCAATGCGATTCATACCCATTCATCTTTTAGTGCTGATATCAGGTCAAAGGATGCTGAAATGCTCCTTTCAAAACTGACCAAAGTAGTAGTTAAGGCCTGGGAAAACCGTGAACCTTCAGGAATAAGTTATGGACGGGGATATGCAGTTGTCGGGCATAATAGAAGAGTAAAATTTTCTGATGGCACATCGGAAATGTACGGCTCCACCTCGAGACCAGATTTTATTGGCATTGAAGGCCCTTCTGACCCGGGCGTTGACATGCTCTTCACCTGGAACCTGAAAAAGAAACTAACCGGAGTTGTTATGAATGTAACATGCCCTGCACAGGTAACAGAATCAAAATATTATGTCTCTTCAGATTATTTTGGCGAAGTCAGAAAACATCTCGATAAAAGATTTTCCGGGAAAGTATATGTTCTTCCACAGATTGGAGCTGCCGGAGACCAGTCTCCGCGTGATCTGGCTGCAGGTTATAAGGCTGGAGAACCAAATATGTGGGATATACCGGGAATTATAGAAATAGGTAACCGCCTGATGAAAACCTTTGATGATATTTATACTGTTGCAAAAGACTCAATCCAAACCAGGCCGGTATTCAGGCATGTTATAGAAGATATAACACTGCCAGTGAGAGAATATATAGAAGATGAACTAAAAAAAGCAATAAAAATAGTTGACGAAATCAAATCAAGAGAACCCGATGATCCAGATTCTCCTGAAAGTGCATGGAACAGATTCCTAAAAGAAATGAAAGATAATGAGAAGATTATGGAATACGGACCATGGGATAATAAACTTTCAGACTTTGGACAATTGAGGGCATACGAAGGAGTTATAAGAGGTTATGATAATCAGAAGAAAAATCCGGACTATACCTTTGAAATGCATGTAATTAGAGTGGGTGATGTTGTTATAGCTACGAATCCTTTCGAATTATTTGTAGAATATGGATTAAGGATAACCGGCAGAAGCAAAGCCAAACAGGTATTTATTGTTGAACTCTGCGGTGATAGCGGCGGATATTTGCCAACAGTTGAAGGGGCCCTCAGAGGCGGATACAGTGGAATAACCACTCGTATAGGTCCACCGGGGGGTGATATACTTGTTGATAAAACAGTAGCAATAATTAACAATCTCTGGTAGTAATAATATTTTAGTAAATTAATACTTATAAACATGCAAAAATTAAAATATTGTCTTAATATCTTATTGCTGCTTTTCCTTGTATTGCAGCTTCCATTAAGAGCAGAAATTAAAATGCCTGCCATCTTCAGCGACAACATGGTCCTGCAGCAACAGTCTGATGTGGCAATTTGGGGCAAATCTGATGCAAATGCAATGGTCAGGATAACAACATCATGGAATAAAAAATCATATTCTGTCAGGGCGGATAATTCCGGAAAATGGAAAACAAAAGTTTCCACACCTTCAGCCGGAGGCCCTTATACTATTACTATATCCGACAGCAAACCGGTTATCCTGAAAAATGTGATGATTGGTGAAGTATGGATCTGCTCAGGCCAGTCAAACATGTATATGCCTATGAAAGGTTATAGAAATGAACCGGTTATAGGCTCTAACGAATATATCTCACAATCAAATAATCCAAATATCAGGCTTATTACAATTCCCAGATTGATAAGCCTCACTCCTCTTGATGACTTTAACGGTTCATGGAAGCTTTGTGAACCTGAAACTGTAGTTGACTTCAGTGCTACTGCCTATTTTTTCGGTCTTTTTCTAAACCAGGCTCTTAATGTTCCAATAGGATTAATACACACGAGTTGGGGAGGGACCCGGATTGAACCATGGATAAGTGAAGAAGGATGCCGTAAATTTGATTTTATCAATTTACCGGATAAAAACGTGAAGAATGAATCACCGCAAACACCAACTGTTTTGTTTAATGCAATGATCAATCCTGTAGCAGGTTATGGCATGAGAGGAGCGATTTGGTACCAGGGAGAATCGAACCGGCTTCAGTGGGAGCAATATAGAAAATTAATGCCAGGACTGGCTGATAGCTGGAGAGAAGCATGGAATATTGGTGATTTTCCGCTATACTTTGTTCAAATAGCACCCTTTGATTACGGTTCCGGCACTAGTTCAGCCTTCCTTCGTGAATCCCAGCTTAAGGCTGCCCTGGAAGGCAAAAATATGGGCATGGCCTGCATTATGGATTATGGTGAAAAAGATTGTATACATCCGGCAAATAAAAAAGTGGTGGGTGACAGACTGGCATTTCAGGCGCTGGTAAAGACATATGGTAAAAAAGGGATCGCCTGTGATGGTCCGCTCCTGAAAAATATGAATATTGAAGGTAATATGATAAAACTCACATTTGATAATGCAGAAAACGGGCTTACATCTTTTGGGAAGGGGCTTCGTTGTTTCGAGATTGCAGGGGCCAATAAAAGATTCTATCCGGCAGAAGCATTTATTTCCAATTCAGGAATTACTCTTTTTTCACCTTTTGTAGCTGAACCTGTTGCGGTAAGATATGCATTTAAGGATTTTATTACGGGTGATTTGTTTAATACAGAAGGCTTGCCGGCATCATCGTTCCGTACTGATGACTGGTAAGCTGATACTGCGATTAATTATTGACAAAATTTTTCTTTCAAAAGATATCGAGGGATATCATTAAGTATATTATCTGATTTATAACTTATAAATCTGGATAAAGAAAATAAATAAAGCAAATAAACTCCAGATAATGAGAAATGGATTTGTTTTCGTTTTTCTTGGTATTTGTATCCCGGCCCTTTTTCCTGTGGTGAAGGCCCAGGATAAGGCTGTTTTCTCAGACATATATGAAGATGCTGTTCAAAACTTAATCGGACAAATGACAATTGAGGAGAAAACTTTCCAGCTTGCTTCATATTATTACAGCCGTTCAAAACATGCCAATGCAAATGTACGTCTGGGGATTCCCAATCTCGTAGCGGGTGAATGCCTGCATGGTGTAATGGCAGACGGGGCAACATCATTTCCTCAGGCAATTGCAATGGCAAGCACCTGGGATGTAAATCTTATTGAAAAAATGGGACATGTAGTTGCCAAAGAAGCCAGGGCATGCGGAATTCATCAATGTTACTCCCCCATGTTGTCGGTAGTGAGAGATGTCCGCTGGGGAAGGATCGAAGAAAGTTATGGAGAAGATCCATTCCTGGTGGGCAGTATAGGTGCTGCTTATATCAAAGGATTACAAGGCAGTGGTAAAGAGCGTTTTGACAAAAACCATATACTTGCCTGCGCAAAACATTATGTTGCCGACGGAGAACCAATGGCGGGAGCTAATGGGGCCGCAATGGATGTATCAGACTATAATCTGCATAATATACATTTATACCCTTTTCGGATGGCCGTAAAAGACGGCCGTATATCCGGAATAATGCCGGCACATCATATTCTTAACGGAATCCCTTGCCATACAAATTCTTACATCCTGAATGACATTTTGCGAGGAGAATATAAATGGAATGGACTGGTAGTTTCAGATAATCAGGATTTACCCAGACTTGTAAACCTGTTCCGGTATTCTGAGGATTTCTCCGATGCAGCATTAAAATCATTAAGCGCCGGCGTTCATCAGGAATTGGACCTTTCACCTGAATTTAAAAACAGGGTTTACGGAAAAAGTCTGATTGAATCAGTAAAAAACGGATTGATAGGAGAAGAACTATTAAATAATGCCGTAGCTCACAATCTTAAGGCTAAGTTTGAACTGGGATTATTTGATTCTGACATACCTCTTAAAAAGGATTATATTGACCAGGGATCTGTCCCTCCCGTAAAACTGAGCCCGGAAATAAGCAATAATGAAATACTCAATAACAAAGATCATGATAAGCTTGCCCTTGAGGTTGCTCAAAAAGCGGTGATTTTACTTAAAAATGAAAATGAGCTTCTTCCCTTAAAATCAGAAAATCTGAAAAAAATTGCTGTCATTGGCCCCAATGCCGATGCAATAAGACTGGGAGGATATTCCCGCGGGCAACTTAAATATTTTGTAACGATACTTAAAGGAATACAGAATTATGCAGGTAATAAGATAGAAGTTGTTTATGCTGAAGGTAGCGGAATTGATACAGTTTTGCAAAATGAGGAGGAATTGAAGAGAGATATAGAAATAACCCGTTTTGCCCAAAAATCTGGTTCTACAAGACGCATTTCCGATTCAGAAAAAATTGATGAAGCTGTTGATCTGGCAAAACAGGCAGATGTCGTAATAATAGCTGTTGGAGGCTCCGAAGCAACCTGCCGTGAAAATGAAGATACGGATTATCTGGGATTAAGAGGAAGGCAGATGGATCTCGTTAAAGCTGTTCATGCCACTGGAAAGCCATGTGTTGTAGTTTTACTGGGAGGGCGTCCGCTTGCAATTAACTGGATTGCCGAAAATATACCGGCTATTATCCAGGGATGGTATCTTGGCCAGGAAACCGGAACAGCTATTGCCGATGTTTTATTCGGAAAAGTAAATCCCGGAGGAAAGCTCCCGGTTACAGTTCCGGCAAATGTGGGGCAGCTTCCCTTATTTTACAATAAACTGGAACCAGGCAGGCCTCGCAGAATTTACAGATCTTCTGCCGAACCACTTTATCCATTCGGATATGGTTTGAGCTACACTACTTTTGAAATCGGAAATTTACATCTTGAAAAAGATACAATCACTGCAAATAGCACAACAAAACTGATTTTCAACATCCAAAATACCGGGAAACTTGCAGGTGAAGAAGTGCTTCAGTTATATATTCGTGCTTTAAACACCACAAGAGTAAGACCCGTTAAAGAATTAAGAGGATTTAAACGCATTTATCTCGATCCCGGACAACTTAAAACTCTCAGCTTTGAAATAGGGGAAAAAGAGCTTGAATACTGGTGCGATGAATGGATAGTGGAGCCAGGGAAATACGAAATTTCCGTGGCAAATGACTCATCTGATGAGAAAATTAAACTTAATAAAGTAATCCTGACTGTTAAAAAATAACCCGGTTCAGTAGTTTACTAATTATTAAAGATGAAATCAAAAAATTATTGTTGGAAAACCTGACTTACATCAGCACAATATATTTTGTAAATATCATTTATGAAAACAATAACATGAAGATCTGTTGTATTTAAATTAATTCAATCCCATGAAAGCTAATAAGTGAATATTATTACACCCGGGAAGCTGAACTTGACTAAGCCATCTTTCGTCAGAACGTCATTCAGATAGTTAACTACATTTTGGGCAAAGAAAAATCCATTACCTTACTCTTTTTTATAAAAAAGAATTAAACAAAAAATATATTATTTTCGCCGGATGCCAGGTTAAACAAAAAAAATAATATGATAATTGAAATTCTAATTTTGATATTTGGATTTGCCATTTTAATTATAGGGGCAGACTGGCTGGTAGATGGTGCATCGGCATTAGCCAGAAAATATAAAGTATCAGAATTAGCAATTGGTTTGACAATCGTTGCCTTTGGCACATCAATGCCTGAATTTGTTGTTAATACTTTTGCTGCCTATCAATCGCATCCGGAAATTGCATTTGGCAATATAATAGGGAGTAACATTTTTAACTTATTTGCAATACTTGGAATTGCAGGATTAATTACACCATTAACAGTTCAATCAGCTACTGTTTGGAAAGAAATACCTCTTTCTTTTCTCGCTGTAGTAGTACTTTTTATTCTTTCCAATAATATTTTTTCAAAAAACGAAATTCTGTCAAGAATTGATGGTATCATTCTGTTAATATTCTTCAGCTTTTTCCTGTATTATGTGTTTTTGCAATTGAAAACTGAAATTATAACTGTTGACGTAAATAAAAAAACATTTTCAAAGCTTAAAATATATTTATTTATCATTCTTGGCTTGTCACTCTTAATTACAGGAGGAAGGCTTGTAGCTTTAAATTCCGTAAAAATAGCCGAAACTTTAGGGGTCAGTCAAAAAATAATTGGATTAACCATTGTTGCTGCCGGAACATCTCTCCCTGAATTAGCCACTTCAGTTGTTGCAGCTATTAAAAAAAACAATGATATTGCCATTGGAAATATAATTGGTTCAAACATTTTTAATATTTTCTTTATTCTGGGAGTAAGTGCTTTAGTAAACCCGCTCGATTTTAATATTAATTTCAACAAAGATTTATATATTCTGGGCTTCGGAACTTTTTTATTATTCCTTGCAATGTTTTCAGGAAAGAAAAAGAAACTGGACAGATGGGAAGCCGCTATCCTGCTGTTAATATACACAGGATATACTATATTCCTGATAACTAATGAAGTATAATTGAAAGAATAAATTTTGGCCGATAAATTAAAATAAATTGTATATTCCTATAATAAAATGCAGGAAATGAGATTTTAAGTAAATGTTTTTATAAACCTTTAAGAAAATTAAGTTTTTATTGATTTGTTAAAATTAATCAAAGTTAAAGCTTTGAAGATTAATATATTTTTTAGTATTAATTAGTGTAAATCAAAAATGTAATATTTTCCATAATGTAATAATTTTTAATCATTGAATAATGACTAAGAAAATTTTGGTTTTAGCTTTCTGTTTTTTTGCATTGATAATTTCAGCACAAAAACCAGTTCCTGTTAAACCAAGAATATTAATAAGCACTGATATTGGAGGAACTGATCCTGATGACAACCAGTCAATGACACATTTGCTTATGTATGGTGAAAGATTTGAAATTGAAGGTTTGATTTCTTCTCCATCTTATGGAAATGGGACCAAACAGGAGATTTTGCGGATGATAGGCCTTTATGAAAAGGATCTGCCAAAACTTCAAAGATATCATAATAATTTCCCGTCACCGGAATATCTCCGATCAATCACCAAGCAAGGACAACAGGGAAATGCTCCTTTTATTGGTTATACAAAGCCAACGGAAGGGTCTGAATGGATCATAAGATGTGCTAAAAAAGAAAGTTCGCAGCCATTATGGATTTTATGTTGGGGAGGTTTAGAGGATTTAGCTCAAGCCTTACATGATGCTCCGGAGATTCAAAAAAATATACGTGTTTATTGGATTGGAGGGCCAAACAAAAAGTGGAGTGCAAATAGTTATGCATATATAGTAGCCAATTTCCCCGAACTTTGGTTTATTGAAGTAAACTCATCCTATTACGGTTTGTTTTCCAATAATAAAGTAGCTGATAGTGTTATAAGTTCAAATTATTACGATAAATACATAAAATCAGGAAGCCATTTAGGCAAAGATTTTAAAAACTATTACAATGGCGAAATAAAGATGGGTGATACACCTTCCGTGCTTTATATGATGGATGGTGATCCGGATGATCCTTACAGGGAAAGCTGGGGAGGCAGTTTTGAAAAATTAAAATATAGTCCAAGAATCATATATAAACGTACAACGACAACAAAAGACAGTGTGGCATTTTGCTCAATTATTGAATTCAGGCTGAAAGGCCCTAAGATTTATATTGATAGTGATTCTATCTGCTTTTGGATGGAAGTTCCATATGGAAAAAGCATACAGAAATGGCCTGGTTATTATCTGGGTAAAGGAATTTATTCAATCAGATACATTCCCAAGAAGGCGGAGACATTGAGCTATAAATTCACATCTGAAATTCCGGGATTGAATGATAAAAAAGGTCAGATTGTTATTTATAATCATTGGCCAGGCAAAAAAAACAAAAAAGATTATAAACCTGGAAATAACTGGTACAGCGATAAAAGTAGTACAGAATTTTATTTCGGGGATCTTCAGGGGGGGAACACCGTTTATAAATGGAAAAACGAAATATTGTCAGACTGGGCTAAACGATGGAATTGGCTTAACAATGAATAGTGTTGTCTGCATTTTGTTTATATGTAACTCAGGTTCAAAGTCAATACAATTTTTTGAATATACAAACATATTGTATATCAGCTATATACATAAGATAATTTAGCTTTTAAAAGAGCGAGAACTTCTTTAAAGTAAAAGTGAAGCCCTTGGGGCGAGAATGTATAAATCAAATGTCCAGGACAAATTCCGGAGCTTTTCTTTTAAATTGTAATAGTCAAGACTTAATCTGACAGTTAGGGATTAAACTATATTTGAATTTGACAGTAGCATTTTTGTGCGTCCTTTAGTCACTGATTCTCCTATCCGAAAAGTCGGTAACACTTACATTACGACTCTTGAAAAAATGCTTGTAGATTTATGTGCGGATAAGGAATTTATTTCGTTTCAGGGACACGAGATATATAGGATTTACAGGGCGGCATTTGAAAAATTTACAATCAATAGGCAAACAATGTTGCGATATGCCGGACGTAAACATAAAAAGGAAGAAATAGAGACTGTTTTTAAAACTATAAATCGTCAATAACTACTGTTTGTTGACGAAATTTTGATTTTATGATTAATGTAAATTCCGGCCATACTGACCACCGATTCCGGCTATTCTGATCAACCATGTAAGTATTTGCCCGGAATTCTGAACTACTGCGTTGAAAATAAAATACAGGATGTATTATCAAACAAGGTAGCACCATAAACACGAGGAAGCTCATATAAACCAATTTGAAACAATCGATTTATATCATCGGGATCTTTAGAGCAGCCAATGGTCTTAATAACTTAATTGATCCCATTTATCTTTTTGATAATCTGAATGCTTATACTTCCACTTCGATTTTTCTTCTTTCGAACGAACATATGTCAAAGATACCACGGGACACCCATATTTCAAAATAATAAATTAATAACTGGCTGTATTTATGTGTGTTATAATTTTGACGAAAAATCTATCCGGAAAACAGGAGCCTTAAAATAAAAAAGCCCCGGAGTGATCCTAGACTCTTTTTATTTTCTTATGGACAGGTAATTGTCCAATTTTTCCTTATCAGATCATCTAAACATTGCTGCCGGAACTCTTTATCCTATCCTTAAACAGGCAGGCATTGAAAAAACGAACTATAACCCGTTGGAAAATTCTGAAAACCATTTAATCTATTTACTTCACAAACCCCATACTTATGGAAACACCACTTGCCAAAATAATTCCTGCCGGGGCCATCAATGCCTTAAACAAATAAAATTAAGGGCTTTAATTCTCTTTTTCTCCGTGCACAGTAATGTGATATGATAAACCGTTTGTTTTCCCCATCCATATTATATTCCAATATCCATGGGTTTCCGGGTTCTCTGCATTCCAGACTCTCCATTTCCTTTATTTTTCCAAATGACTGCTTAATGTGTTTAACATCCCATTCTTTCATCCTGGCCGAGTCCTTTTGTGCCGGTTGCATTCCATTATGATCTCCCGATATTCCGGTGATTCGATGAATTAATTCTGTTTCATCAGAAAAATAGATTTCAAATAATTCATAAAAATTATAATCGTTTAGGTTATCGCAAGGATACAAAATTTCTTTTTAAAAGCTCAAATTAATATTGCCTCTTCAAGGCGCAGGTGGTAGAGGGATTCTCCGAACATGGGGCTTTGGCGTAACCCGTAATATATAAGGCCTTCAGTCTATTATTTCAGATGGCTTTATCGTCTATGAGAATATTTTTTAAAAAACACATTTAAAGTTTCATTAGTAAAATCAGCAAACTAATCTAATTAAACAAGCTAATAAATCTACTTTTTTGCTATCTTATTTAAATTAAATTGCTAACACTTAACTTTTATGCTAATTTTACAAAAAGATAAAAGTAGCTTAGAAAGTGAAAAGGAATTTCGTAAAACGATCCGGCAAAATTTATTGAAGTACATTTTACTAAGTTAAACCGATACGAAAGGAAATAGACAAAGCCCAATACCGGAGCTATGACAAAACTAAAATTCAGACATTGTTACACGCCTAATAAGTAAGGATATGAAAAATACTATGCTTATTCAATTAACCAACAAGAAGGCCATAGGAATTCTGCACGAACTGGAAGAATTGCGACTGATAAAGGTTTTAAAAGAAAATATTGAGCCCTTTAAAACCAAATTATCCGATAAATACAAGGGCTTTATTACCAAAGAAGAAGGACAGCAATTAAATGACCATATAAACCAGATGCGCAACGAATGGAACAGTATTTAATCGACACCAATGTTATTTCC
>CAZLXM010000113.1:0-10532 GCA_964563105.1 uncultured Bacteroidaceae bacterium | reverse complement strand
TCAAGGCCAGCAATAACAGTGACCAGTCACAAAAAGCTTATTGCAAAGATCAGGGCATAGCCTATACCACCTTCCAGTATTGGGTAAAGAAGTATCGCAAGTCATATACTGAAGGTGAACTGGCAGATTATGCCCCTAGGTTTATCCCGGTAAAAGTACAGGCAGATACTGAAGCAAATAAAGTATGCGGTACCAACCGGCTGCATTTTCTTTTTCCTAATGGAATTCAGGTAATGTGTCCTGAGAGTGTTCATCCGGGGGTGCTGAAAACGCTTTTAAACCCGTAGACATGTTTGCACTAAGCTCAGAAAACGCTTTTCATCTGTATAGCCATTCAACAGACATGCGCAAGAGTTTTGATGCATTGTCCGGATTGGTTCGTAATAATCTTGGCTGCAACCCGGTTAATGGAGAAGTATTTATTTTCATCAACAAAAGCCGTGACAAGATCAAACTGTTACACTGGCAGGGTTCGGGATATTTACTTTATTACAAGCGTCTGGAAAAAGGCACCTTTGAACTACCTCGGTATGACTTATCTGTTGGAAGCATAACATTAAGCTATGCACAAATGGTCATGATCATTGATGGTTTATCGATCAGGAACTTGCAAAAACGTATGCGTTACACTCCACTCGAAGCACCTGTAAACCAGGAATAATCAGCAACTTTTTCGATCAGTTTTTTCAAGAAAAGAGCATTATTTTTGTGGAAAACTATCCCTGTTTTTTCTTTGTTAACTTGCTGTGTTTCTATAGTTTTGACACATGTCAAAGGCACAGGAAAATATGAGTTACGAGCAGCTTTTAGAAGAGTATAAAAAGCAGGAAATCCTTATAGCTGAGCTACAGTTCCAAATTGACCAGTTGAACCGGCTGCTTTTTGGGGCAAAACGGGAACGTTTCATTTCTAACAAAGACGAAAATCAACTATCACTGTGTCTTCCCAGCATACCGCAAATATCTGAATACTCCTTCGAAAATCTATGATCTACTTGGTAGGACGGATACGGCGAGTCTCTTTCTATACTTAATGAATTTGAAAAGATAGATTATGGCAGTTCAAAGATTTGAAATATGACTTGCTGATTTAAACCCTCAAATAGGTACAGAACCAGGCAAGACAAGATCTGTACTTGTAGTACAAACAAATCTTTTAAATAAGATTTCTCACCCTTCAACGATAATATGTACTCTGACAATAAATATTCCGAAAGAATCCAAAATCTTAAGAGTTCATATTCAAAAGGGTACTGCGAACCTTAATGAGAATTGCGATATAATTATTTATCAGATGCGAGCGATCATCAATAAAAGATTAATTAGAAAGCCTGGGGAATTACCTGAAAATCTTTCAAATAAAGTCAAAGAGAACCTGGCTGTCGTTCCGGATTTATATTAATGCACTCAGCACAAAAGGCGGGTATATGTCATTTGCGCTCCACAAACCGTCATACTGTTGACGTCATTATATCAAATTGAAACTAATTCAATTTATATTTAATTTTCCAAGTGCCTCCGACATCGTAACCACTTCTATACCGTAATCATTAATTATTTTCATATGCTTCGTAAACATTTCCAGGGTTGCATCGTCTTTCCCATTGGTACCCTCAATCTCATGATATAAAAGAATAAGCCATAAATTTTCTTCCGTGGCTTTTTTTACCCATGCCTCAAACTCGGTATCAGTGGTGTTGATAAGAATACACCAGGTTTTTAAGCGGGTTAAATCTAATTTGTCTTTTGAATTATATCCTCTGTCAACTGTACGTTGTGAACTGTAGTGTTTCATCACCTCATCAGTTACTCGTGAATCATATAGACCGAAGGGAGTTGCAAAATGCTCTATATTAATATCCAGATAGTCCTCCAAAAATACTTTTGAATCGGCTAGTTCTTTAGTTAAGTCTGCATCCGGTTCTTGGGTCAGATCGCTGTGGTTGACAGAGTGAGAACCAAATTCATGTCCTGCATCCTTAAAAATTTGTATTAAGTTCTTCGGATTTGGATATTGGAAACCTGTATAATCCTGGATAGCGTCAGTTCTGTAATACTGAACCGATTTGAACCCGTATTGATTCATTATCGGGAGAGCCGTTTCAGTATTTATGTTCCAGCCATCGTCGAAGGTTATGGTAAGCAAACCCTTATCAAAGCCTTTGTAGTAATAGGGTGCAATCTCATGGTCATCGGTGATCAGATAGCCATTGCTCTTGAGCATATGTAAAACGGTAGCCGACACAGCATTTGCAGGCATATCGAAAACTGCTTCGTATTTCGCCCATTCTGAGCTTGCAGGAGCCTCCGGAAGATCGTAATACTCTATTTTTCCTGCCGTATTGGTAATCGCCAGAGTAACATATGTGTTGACATTCGAACGATACCAGTTGGTATAGACATAATCGCCAGGAGTGAGTTGCACCGGCTCGAAAAGCCATTTGGCATCGCCTTCCGGAAAGCGTCCGGAATGGGGATGGAGTTCTTCACCGGAAACTTCAACTTTCACACTACGGCTGCCTGTGTGACCTTCATTCAAATAACTAAAGATAATATTGCTTCCGGAGATTCCCCAATGATCCTTCCACCAGCCATCCGGGCGATCGGGATCATTTGTACTCGCGATCTCCAGAGAAGAACTGAACAAGGGGCTTATTGTTTGTGGTGTGCCTCTGCCCGTCAAGGCAACGATTTTGATCTGATCACTACCGGCATCACTATTTATTGTAAGCAAGCCACCGTATGTCTTCTCCAATGCAGGAGAAAATCTAACAGTCACTATTACTTCTTCGTCAGGAGGAATCGTTGAAACAGAAAAAGAACCTTTAAAAGCAGGATCAGAACTTGTTACCGACAAAATGGTCAGGGTTTTGTTGCCGGTGTTTTTCACCGCAACCTGCCTTGCTTCATTCGCGCCTAATGCTACATTACCAAATGTCAGCGACACAGGATCTAAATCCATATAAGAATAATCCATATCCGGATAGTCGGGACCTTTTGTGCAGGCATTTACCAAAAGTAGCGCAATTAGAATGAATGTTGCTTTGATGATTTTCATTTGTTTTTTCTTTTGATTTTCAGATTCGCTGCTATCAGTACCATTTTACTGATAACGATGTCAGAAGCGAATTGAAGCCCGTACCAAACTTTCCCATAACATAAACTTTGCGCCCCTATCGCCTTCTATTTTAAATTATCAGTTTTCTACCATGAGACGTCCAGCAAACGCTATATTATATCCATACGATATAAATAGCCTTTATGTTTTCGAAGGCTGGGATATTTTCATTTTAACTTACGACACATATCGTAAACTCATAGATAATTAATATGTTATATGCAATCGATTAATAAAAATGATTTTTGCTGATAACATAAAATCCTGTTATACAATATATTGAAGATTAATGGTTAAAATGTTTTCTGCCTGGTATTGGACCATTTTATCAGTCTCTATTTCCGGGCAGTACCAATAAGCTGTTAGCGAATCATTTCAAAGAAATACATGTATTACACAATGAATACTAAAAAAGTTCAAAACATTTAAGCCATTAGCGTGTTTAGTTCTAAAATTCGATAATCGTTAAATAAATTATTAATTAATATAAATTTTACTTATTTATGAAAAACATTTTTGTACTTATTCTAATAGCTTTATCAGTTGCTACCTTTGCAAAGCCTGCTTCCGGTTTCGATTCGAAAGGCAATATTGAGGTATATGTAGGTTATGGACTATTGTCTGCGCCAGATTTAATTGCCGGTTTTTCTAATATTTTTACAGGTGCTTTATTGCCGGGAATGGTAAGGAAAATTGATTCCAAAGGTTTTGGAACCATTTTTGGAGGTATAGATTACTATATTAACAACCAGTTCGCTTTAGGGGCACAATACTATTATTCAGCATTTGAACATCAGTACCAGATGCAAAATGAAAGTACTGCAACTTTAAATACCCAATATCATTCCATATTGTTTCGTGGAAAAGGCATATGGGTAAACAAGCCTTTATTCCAATTATATTCAGCACTTGCCGCCGGTCCCTCTTTTGTCTTTGCGAAAAATGACCAGGATGATACAAAGAATAATATTGAGTTTGCTTTTCAGGTAAGTCCTATTGGAATTCGGGCGGGAAACAATATCGCATTTTTCCTGGAGGGCGGTTTTGGTTATCAGGGTCTGATTTCCGGCGGATTATCTGTAAAATTTTAAACAGCAGGGATTAGACATCAATCTGAAAACAGGGAGAGTATAGCGAAAGACAGGCGCTGAAACTTTTTTATTAAAGAAGCATACTATTGATTAACAGGCTATTTGGAATCGCCAATTTTTCAATACTGCGAATCCGGGGCTCATTTATTGTGTACAATAAACTGTTAAAAATTTTAAATCGCCGGTCCTGAAAAAGTCAGCCCAACCAAGTACTCTCTGCAGCTTAATATGCATGCTCATCATGATTGCCATGTCATGCTGCCAAAAAGATGACCTCCCTGAACGGGGATGAGAAAAGAAAATACCGAAAGTCAATTATGATTCATTCCGGTTGTCACTCTATGTTGATAACACCAACAGCAAAGCCAGTGATGATGACCCCGGCACGAAAGAACTCCCCCTGCTGACCATTCAGTAAGCCGCCAATATAGCCGTTCCCGGTGATGTGATATGCGTCAGAAAAGGCAATTATCGTGTACGGGTGATTATCAAAAAGAGAGGCGAGGCCGGAAAACTGTTAACCTTTGTAGGATATCCCCGACGGAAGGGCCATGTGACAAACGGATTTGAGATAAGATCTAAGCATGTTGAGCTGATTGGATTTGATATTACACATGACCGGGCAGGCTGGAACAGAAATGGCATCTGGCTTGCCGGCAATAACCTGCTATTCAAAGTACGTGAGACCGACCCTTCCAACCCGGAGGAGATACTGGCCGATCCGCTTTTCGTAAACCCCGGCAATCCGCTGAGGGCTGATGGTATCCCTTTTACCGGCGATGACGGACTGATCCTCAAAAGCAACTCACCGGCCATAGGAAAGGCACCGGGTAATCAAAATCCGGGAGTATTTCAGGGCAAAGGACCAAGTATCTGACACTTTTATCTTTTCCTGCAATACAATCCATAATCAGGGCAATGGCACCATCACCGGTGACATTGCAGGCAGTTCCAAAACTGTCAACAGCAATGTATAGGGTGATCATCAGGCCCGTCATCTGTTCATTGAAGCCCAGAATACTCTGAATTACAGCTATGGCTGCCATAATAGCACCACCCGGAACACCGGGGGCAGCAATCATTATGATACCAAGCATAAAGATAAAACCGATAAAAGTGACAAAATCTACCGGTATACCATAAAAGTACTGGATAGCCAATGCAAACCCTACTATCTTCATCGTACTTCCTGCCAGATGGATTGTTGCACAGAGCGGTATTGTGAAAGAGGCAATATTGGGGTTGACTTTGTTTTTCAGGGTACATTCAAGTGTTACCGGTATGGTTGCAGCAGAAGAGGAGGTACCCAGGGCGGTGAAATAAGCCGGAAGCATGGTCTTAAGGGCCTTGAAAGGATTTCTTCCGGTGATGATACCGGCTGTAAGGAACTGAATGATCAGTAACAGGATATGAAGAATAAAAATTACCAGTATAACCTTAAGGAAAAGCATTATTATCGAATAAACCTGACCCGAAATAGAGATTGCCAGGAACATGCCAAAAATGTAAAGAGGCAGAAACGGAATGATAATTGCCTTGATGATAAGAGTAATAATCTCTCTTAATTCCTGAAAGGCATTCTGAAGGATATTACCCTTAAGGAAGGTGATACCCAGTCCGATACAGAATGAAAGTATCAGGGCAGTCATTACCTCTATCAACGGAGGCATTGCTACCGTAAAGAAGGGATCAATAACGACTTCATCAATAGTGTCAAGCATCCCGGTATCAATGCCGCTGGTAAGTATTGCCGGATACACTGCCTGACATGAGAAATAAGTAAAAAAGCCGGAAAAGAGGGTTGAAAAGTATGCAATCAGGGCCGTGATTGCCAGAAGCCTGCCGGCATTTTGCCCCAACTCACCAATAGCAGGTGTGATGAGGCCAAGGATTATGAGTGGAATGATGAAGGACAGGAAATTGCCAAACAAGGAGTTAAATGTAGCAAAGATGCGTGCAAACCAGACCGGGGCAATCTGCCCGATAATAATGCCCAGCACAATGGCAATTCCTACTCTTCCCAACAGGGGTATCTTTGAAAGCTTCATAAATGACTGGTAAAAATAAGCGTTAAAGATACTATTTTTTAAATATTTTCTTCATCATCATCTTTTTGTATTCTTCCGGCAGGGTTTTCTTGCGTTTGAGTCAGGATGTTTTCAGATCAATGGACCTGAAAAATGAGGAAATAATCCTTGTTTGGGGAGAGAGCGTTAAGAAATCTGATTCACTTATTCCATAGTTAATAATTGACATTCTCCAGGCTTATAATTTACCCTGATTATTTTTGTCCCTGAAAGTATTTCAACAGGTTCATGTTTTGTTCCAAAATCTGTACGGCGCACTAAAACGCTATCTCCAAGGGCCAGACCTGATATCACTACATCTGGCTTGTCAGGTACATCAAATGTAATGGGGAATCCATCATCCAGGAAGGCTCCATATTGTTGAGCTTCAGAATATACTTCATGAACCATTTTTACTTCTTTTGGAAATTCTTTTTTCCCGCCAATATAAACTTTGAATGTTTTTGTCCCTCTAAATAGCATATGCCATAGCAACTCTTTGTAAGCATCTTCACTTAACTGTTTTACATTTGGGTCCGGTTCAATCAGGCGGCCGAAATAAACCCAAACAGTATTCCATGTAACAAAACTGATAATTGGTATTTCACGGGGTGTATTTTTTCCTGCATTGCTTGTAACCAGAAGCATATTATAAAACCATCTGTAATCAGAATTGTCAAAGTCATACCAGTTATACGTAGGATACCATGTATAAACTACCGGCATGGCAACAGTATAGCCGGTAGCAGGAAAATCGTTATACCATTTCCTGTATTTTGCATTCTGATCAGCCTTGTATGGCTGACCTTCCACATAAAATTCAAAATGATCATACCAGTATCTGTAGCCATCATTGGGATAAACAGCATAATTTCCGACCAGTGCTTCAGGAAATTGTTTTAAAACAGGTGAACTATAAGCGTAATATTGAAGATATGATCTCATTTCACGAATAACTTTTTGAAATTCACTGAATGTGAAATTATCTCCAAGAAAATCCCGGCATCTTGAACATCTTTTTGAAGTTTCAAAAGCATAATTAAACTCATGAGGGCCATCAATCTCCCAGTCTGCATAAATAAAGTCTATTTTAAGATTTTCTTCGGCATATTTCTTTACGTAAAATTCCACACGCTTTTGAATTTCATTTTTTCTGAAATCAATTGAAAAGGGGCAACCCATTTTATATTTTTTTCCAAAACTCTCGTCAAAAAATGGTGTTCCATTGTCATCAATATGGGCTGTTTGAATATCTCCATTAAAAAAATAATTGAGTAAAGAATTGGCATTAATATTTACCGGCAAAGCAAGTTTAGTCTGAATATGGGCTGTATTCAAACATTGTGACAGATTTCCCGGATCACTGGTATCCGGAATCCATGAACTAAAAAGTCCAATACCACGTTTATCTAATTCTTTTATTAAATATTCCAGAGATTTAATATCTGCCTCTTTCTGGTCAATCATGCCAAGATATAGTGGTAATCGCTTATTTCTGTCATATTTGAGAGGAGGGAGGCTATCAAGCACAAATTGAATATTAGAATTCCAGTTTTCTCTGTTTATCTCATATGGTGTGCAATTGCAAAAAAAAATAGCAATAATAAATAATGATATTAGATGCTTAAATATCTTTTTTTTATTCATTTATATCTAGATCAGATGTTGTTAATAAAAACAAATTTTTATTTAATTTTTTCTAAAAATTAAATTCTTCAGAATTATTACAGGATAATTTCATAGAGACAAACGAATGTCAATTATTCAAAGTTATTAATCTGGCTAAACTTTCTCTCGCATTATAGTATTCCTCAGATTTTTGGCTCCATTCTTGAAAATTTGTTACCAGATTATTCACAATCTTATTAACCTCATCTTTGCCATGAGTTTTAGCTGCCAAAACCATATATTCAAAATCTTCTGCTGCTTCCCGGTATAATTTTAATCTGATGGAAGGTACAAAGCCTTTTATACCTGCAGGGAGACCGGGATAAAGCAAAACACCTTCGCCCCAGAATCTATCCCGGAAATGAGGAGCTTCCCATACACCGCGTGGTGTTTTATAAGGCCCCCAATAAACAGATGACCAGTATGCAAATCCTGTTATATTATATTTCCAGCTTAACCACATCGGTGCCCGATAATTTAATGGATCCATATCTATCTGCCACCAGGGTGTTCCTTTGGGTCCCTGGTTTAGTGCTGTATAGCTCCAAAGTTCTTCTCCCAGTGAAAGACGTTCCTCCGCTGTTTTTTCATCCCATAAACCCCATAGAGGACACCAGATGTCAACAGCTCCGTAGAGATCACCCCAATCCGGGTTACTAGTCAGAGTCTGTTCAGTACATAATCTTTTAAGATCAGGAACTGCTTCTTTTATCATTGCACCCTGTTGACGCACTATTTCGTATTGTTCTGCATTATTTGGTTCATCCTTAAGTTTTATATAGGCAATATCAAAATAACCTAATTTTTTAAGCCATTCTGATGTTGCTTTAATATAATCTTTGCTTGTATTAGGTTTGCCAGCTTGAATGAAAGGGAAGTAAAGTGAATTTACATGATTTTCTTCAACCAGCCATTTTAAACGTTCTGCTTCTCCTTTTTCAATAATACCATCTTTAGCATTCCAATCCGGCCAGATATTGCCAAGGGTTCTTGCGACAGCCCGGTGTTTAAGTAATTCTTGTATAAAAACATCTTCCATTTCAACAAATTCAGGACTGTTTTCATCCACTCCAAGCATTATTTTATGAAATCGCCTTAAATCTTCACTGAAACTTCCAAAACGGGAACGCATTGAAATTTTCTCAGGTAATTCAAAATTCCATACTTCAAGTTCTACAGGGATCTTAGCAAGCTTTTTCGTTCCGCTGAATACGATGACTTTACCCCTGTAATTCCCCGGCTTTGTCCCGGAAGGAACAAAAAGATCACACCATACTTCTGCATTTTTGGCCGTATCAATATCGAAAGGAACTGCCCTGTAAATAATATTATCAATATTATCGTCAAAGTGCGGATCTGAAAACGGAATAAGAGCATCGGGATACCAGCCGGCTTGATTTTGTGTTCGATAACTTGGTTCAGTAATATTCAGATAATGAGCCCGGTACAGCTGAAAGTTATCGGAAGATATCTCCTCTTTATTATTTTTAAGATTGCTGATAATAACATTCACATCCTTTAAAGGGTGCGTGCCCGCATGAATGATTATCCTGAACGGCTCATACTCGTTTGCAGCAGCCTTTAACCTGATTTCCTTTAATTCGCCGGGAGGAGAATTTTGAAGCACCATTTGCCATGGAGATGCAATCCATATTTGATATTTGTTTTCTGTGCAGCTGCAAACAATGATGACAAGCAGGAAATAAAGAATAGATTTAATTTTCATTTTGGATGTTTTTAAGAAATGCTTAAACATTTCGTTATATTAAAAATTATTAATAATTATCAGAAAACAGATAACTATAATGTTAGTTAACAAGGTAATAAACCAGATTATGTTTTGCATTAAATTCTGTAAGATATACAAATGGTATTTCCCTTCCTTATACAAATTTATAAAAAAGTTAATCATAACTTTGAATTTGCCGAATAATTTAAAAGATAAAACGGGGTACAATTGAGGGGTACAAAAAACAAACACCCCTTATTATCAATCTAATAAGGAGTGTTTTAAGTAGCCCCACCAGGAATCGAACCTGGATTTACGGTTTAGGAAACCGCCGTTCTATCCATTGAACTATAGGGCCAGCTTATAATTTATATAAAGAATATAAAACTATAATCCTTTAAAAATATCTGCAAATATAAACCTTTATCCTTAAAATATTCTGACAATTACTTTGAGAATAAAAAATCTTTTATAAAAACAGGCAGCAGATCAGATTTCAAAAATATTAGCGTTTATTATTTTGGGATAAATAAAAGAATAAAAATATCTATTTGATTCTTAGAGGCAAGCAAAAAGGGAGATCATTATCACGCTATGATTACTTATTTGATATCTTTGTGCTAAATGGAAACAAATCGTAAGATATTAGAACTTATTAAAGAAACAGCATGCAAATACTTACCTGATGCAGAAGTATTGTTATTCGGTTCACGGGCAAGAAAAGATTATACTTACGACAGTGACTATGATGTTCTGGTATTGACTTCTTCTGATTTATCTCCCAGGGAGAAATTACAACTTAGAACAAATATCAGAAAAGATCTCCTTAAAGATGGGATCAGATCAGACATCCTGATTCAA
>CAZLXM010000112.1:0-10547 GCA_964563105.1 uncultured Bacteroidaceae bacterium | reverse complement strand
CTGGCGGGTGCAGACCTGAAAACATTACTTCCTTATAATATTTACAATCTTTTCAGCTATGTCCTTACTAACAATGAAAACATCCAGAACAGAGATATAAGCTTTCAGGACAGGCTAATAAATGTTAGTGTTTTTATTATTCGTCAGGGCAAAATTGTCGGGGCTGTACTTAGGGATATGTACTCTCCCGAAGTAAGGAAAGAAGAAGTAATTAAACGTGTTGGTGAAGCTATTGACAAAAACCTTTCTATGGTTCAACAAATTGGTTTCCTTCTGGGTGAAGGTGCATCAGAAACAGAAAGAATGCTTAATTCCATAGTTGAATTTTATAAAAGCCAGCCGAAAAAAAATAAAGAATGAATGATGAAACAAACAAAAGTTATGGGGAAGAGCGGATATGTGGTGATGTCTTCATTTCTAAGAGGATAAAGGAAGAGAAACGTATTATTGTTGTTCTCTCGGATGGAATGGGTCACGGAGTGAAAGCAAATGTCCTGGCTACATTAACTGCCACCATGGCCTTAAATTTCACTCTGGAACATAAAGAACCGGAAAAAATAGCTGAAATCATCATGAATACATTGCCGGTTTGCAGTGAACGCAAAATGAGTTACGCTACTTTTACCATTGTTGAAATAGAAGAAGATGGGCCGGTAACAATTCTGGAATATGATAACCCGCAAACAGTCATTCTTAGAGGTAATGTTCCATATGTCCCGCAATGGACCTGTATAATCATGCAAAGTGAACGTAATGCAGGAAAGGAAATACGTACATGCAGTTTCTTCCCTCAAAAGGAAGACAGGATCATTCTGACCTCCGATGGCATAACTCAGTCAGGATTAGGGACAGAACAATCTCCATTTGGATGGGGACTGGAAAATATGACAGATTATGCAGTCAAATTAATAACTAATAATGAAAATATTTCTGCACGGCGTCTGTCCAATAAACTTGTAAATATGGCGATCAAGAACGACAGATATTTAAGTAAAGATGATACAAGTTGTGCAGTAATATATTTCAGGGAACCAAGAAAGTTACTTGTATGTACCGGCCCGCCATATGATGAGGTAAAAGATAAGGAGCTTGGTAATATAGTGAAGGAATTTACCGGAAAAAAAATTATAAGCGGTGCTACAACTGCTGATATAATAGCCAGAGAAATGGGTGTGGAAATTGAAGACAGCTTAAGTTTTGATGACCCGGAACTCCCGCCCTTATCGTATATGCCTGGCATTGATTTAGTTACAGAGGGGATACTTACCCTGACAAAAGCAACCCGCCTTTTAAAGGAATTTTCAAGTTCAAGTCCGTCAGGTAAAGGCCCTGCCGATCGAATTGTAAACCTTTTCAGAGAAAGTGATGAAATCCATTTTATTATCGGGACCCGTATTAATATTGCCCATCAGGACCCAAGCCTTCCGGTTGATCTGGAAATACGCAGAACGGTAGTAAAAAGAATGGGGAAAATTCTTGAAGAAAAATTCCTAAAGGAAGTAAGAATTGACTACATATAAAATCATTCCCCTCTTTCAATCACTTTTCCCTTCGCCTGCCAGCCAGCCTGTTGAAAAGGCAATCTGCAAATTATATCCGCCTGTATCTGCATCCACATCTATGATTTCACCTGCAAAAAAGAGATTCTTAACAAGTTTTGACTCCATAGTTCTACTATTAATTTCATCAGTAGATATGCCACCTGCAGTTATGATCGCCTCTTTAAAAGAACGATGGGCTTTAACTTCAAATTTTAAATCTTTCATCAACATAAGAATCTTCCGCCTTTCCTTTGAGTTTACCTGATTCCCGGCTTTCTGCCCGTCAAGGTTAAGCTCACTTAAAAACAAAGGAATAAGCTTTCCGGGCAACCAAAATTTAAAAATATGTTTTAATTGTTTTTTACCATGTTTATCCAAATCCCTGAGTAAACGTTTATCAAGTATGGAATCATTCAATGCTGGTTTCAGGTCAATAGAAATTTCAATTTTTGCATTATTTATTAATTCATTTACTATTAACCTGCTAAGAGTAAGAATAACAGGCCCTGACAAGCCAAAATGAGTAAAAAGCATTTCTCCAAAAGATTCTCTTACTTTTTTACCATTTACTCTGACAATAACGTTTACATTTTTCAGGCTGAGCCCCTGAAGCATTTCTGCCCAGTTTCCTGTAGTTTCAATAGGAACAAGTGCTGGTCTGACACTTATAATTTTATGCCCTGTTTTCTCAACCATTCTGTAGCCATCACCGGATGAACCGGTTGCCGGATAAGAGTTACCCCCGGAACATAGTATTACTTTTTGTGAATAGAACAACTTGTCTGAACCCTTATGTTCTGCAATAACTCCCTGAACCTTACCTTCTTTTACAATCAATTCCCGGACCCTGTGATTATAAAGAAAATCAGCCCCATTACCTTTAGCGTAGCTTAAAAGGGCATTTAAAACATCGGATGACTTATTGCTGGCAGGGAATACCCTCCCTCCTCTTTCAACAACCGGTTTAACTCCAAATTTATCAAGCAGGTCAATAATATCCTGAGAAAAAAAAGCAGCAAAAGCATGTTTTAAAAATCTGCCATTTGGATAAATACTTTTAAAATATTCATTTAGACTTGCAATGTTAGTTATATTGCATCTTCCTTTTCCGGTAATCAGAAGCTTGCGGCCTGCAGAATTCATTTTTTCAAGTACCAAAACTGAGCGGCCTTTTTCTCCAGCCCTTCCAGCCGCAATCAGACCAGCACTACCTGCTCCAATTATTATGGTATCATAAGAGTTCAAAGGAGATTTAATATTACCTTGCCAGGCTTCCTGTATATCGAAAAGAATTAAAAAACTTGTTGATATCGGGATTATCCTTATTATCAGAATCTGTAAGAATTATCAACATAAAAAAATGACTATTTATCAGATAAAGACGTGAAATAAAAAATGAATTCCCTTCATCGGCAGAAATTCTTACTTCTCTACCCGGAAATCCGGCATATTCAATATTACTCTCAGAGATAACCACTCCGGCCACATTTGTAACTGCTCCTTTTATCGTGCCCTTAAAAAAATTATCAAGTAAATCAGTAAATTTCGAATTAATAAGAGAATCCGGATAAACAGTGCAGTTAACCATATATACAAGATTGTTATATCCATCAGCTTTGGAACAGTCTAGTTCCACCACATTCAGTCTAAGCTCCCCGGCTTCTGTATCAAGGGTTTCAGTCAGGTCTTCCGGTTTTAAAGGAAAACTTATATTATAGCTAAAAGCATGAGATTCAAAATTCACCCATTTTTCAGGTTCAAGTGCTTTTACATGTAATATATTTATTAAAAATATTGTAATTAATAAAGCAAAGGAGGATTTCATCAGAAAATAATTTTGTTATATTGTTGTTAATCACATCGTTCTGATGGAACCTCCAAATATTTTCGTTTTCTTGTTGTGAACGATAGTACATGGGGGTTTCATCAGAAAATAATTTTGTTATATTGTTGTTAATTACTTCGTTCTGATGGAACCTCCAAATATTTTCATTCTCTTGTTGTGAACAATAGTACATGGAAGTTTCATCAGAAAAAAATTTTGAATAATATAAACCATAAGGAATAAACCCTTTCAAATAATACTCTCTTCTTCTTGAAATATAGTTTTTAAAACTAAATAATTTGCAAATTTGCTAAATAAATCGGGAAATAAGCTATAAAAAAGCCTGATATTTATTTCGCTTTAATTAATAATAAATTCCCTGTCCCTCAAAACTCCTCCGCGAGTTGACAAAAATGAGGCTTTAGCTTTCAAGCTATTATCGCCATATACTCTTAAATAAAATTTTGCATATATTGATTTTTCCCCATCAATATAACCAAGATTTTTAGTTAACCTTTTTTGATTAAATGAAATAGGACTTTGTTTCTTTTTATTTTGTTTGTTCCCGGGTTCCGGAAGAACAGAAAAAACATTGATTGAGTCTGTAATATTTGAAAACTCTATAAGAATATTGTCTTCTCTGACAATTTTAACCAGATGAGCCTGTTTTAAAGCGGTAGGGAGTTTCCCTTTATTTTTTATCTCAATTGTTAACTCAAAATCTGTTGAGTCGGTTCTGTATGATTTAATTTTCTTAACTTCTATTTTACCCCAGGCAAGTTCAGGTAAATGTTTAACCATTTCTAAATTAAATAAAGCCTGATTTTTAACCCATTGAAGCATATGTTTTGAAGGAGGGTTCTGCAGAAAAAACTTTAAATCGAAACCGCCAATTTCTACTTCTCCCAATGTTGGATGCATAAATGGTTTCCAGTCTGAAAAGCCCATTTCGTCATTTTCTTCTTCATCCCAAATTAACATATCAATCTCGTTAATTATGCTGTCTCCGTTATAATCTTTATAGCGTGCCCCGTTCCAAATCTCATCACCGTACCATATTGCCCCATAATACCAGTAACCAAAATCAGGGCCATGACCAAAAAGAGGGTTCCCTTTATTATAATCCATATAGACATCACCTGCCCTGGCATATCCCGTAATACTTTTACCGAGTTCATCAAAATATTTGTACCATCCAAGGTCCTCAGGGTACATCCTTTCTTCGGATGCTGATGTGGATGGAGGACGAAGATGCATGGGTACACGTGTATCCATTGAATTTACAATATAAATGTTAGGATGTTCCAGAAGAAAGCTTACTACAGAACGGGTTTCCATTTCACTCAAAGGATATTCACCGGCACCGGATTGAGTAAACCCTCTTCCTGTAGCATCATATTTCTTTTCAGGTCTCCAGTTTTCCGGATAATTGCGATGCAGATCAAGTCCCCCTATACCATCTTCATTTATTTTTCCATCTCCGTCATTATCAATACCTTCCGATGAAATTAGATACACACCTTTCTCCGGCCGGACTGCCGCTTTCATGATCCTTCCGTCCGGGTCCTTCGGATCAATAATATAATTACCTTTTTCCGGATCCTTCCATCTCATGGTTAATATTTTACCATCTCCATCCAGATCTTCCGGCCCGTCTTCATCAATCAAGCCATCATCGTCAGAATCATGCGGCCTCACGGTACTCCTGTTACTCTGGGCTGTATTCATGTATAAATTATGACCGTCAGGATTATTAATCGGGCGTAGATAAAATGATTTTGTATCAACTAAGTGTGAAATTTCAGGATCAGATCCATAGTTTTCAAGTAAATATTGCATTAACCACAACACTGATTCAGCACTGGCAATCTCCCCGCTATGTCTGTTTCCTTCAAAAAAGGCCCCGGGCTTCTCTCCATGTCCGCCGGTCTTTTTATTTGTAATGGTCATTTGAATAATCGGCCTGCCTTCATAGCTTTTTGCAACTTCATACAAATCAGTAAGATCAGGATAGCGTTCAGCAAACCGTTCCATCCATTTATTAATTACACAGGCAGAATGATACTTATCGAAGGTCAGTTGCGCACCTGCTTCATACTCAACATGAGGATGTCTGACTTTAGGGAAATAACTGACTCCATGACGATAGCCTTTAACTGTATAAAATTTTAAAGTACTGTCAGATTCCGGCCATACTTCTACCTGAAAAGGCCGATAATTCTGGGCATTAAGTGAAAATGCCAAAAAGGTTAACGAAATAATAAAAATAAAAAAACGTTCCATGGGATTTGTCATCAATTAATTAAGTTACCGGAAAATACATCTGAAAACAAAACTAAACTATTAATCCGACAGATACAATTTTAAATGTTATTTCGGACTACATAAATTAGAATTCCCCGTAAAACTTGATAAGTGATAAAATAAACCTAATCCTATGGCTTTACTGAAAATGAAGATATGTTTTGAATTATTTAAACAGCGATTACTGATATTCTTTAATTATATCTTTCACTCCATCAGGTGAAACGCGTCCATATGTTTTTTCGCCTACCAGTACAACCGGAGCAAGTCCGCAGGCTCCAACACAACGTAAACAATTCAATGAAAATTTCCCGTCCGGGGTAGATTCACCAACACCTACACCCAATTCTTTTTTAAATTCAGCAAGAACATTTTCTGCACCCCGAACATAACAGGCTGTACCGGTACATATTGAAATAGGATATTTCCCTTTAGGTATCATTGAAAAGAAGGAATAGAAAGTTACAACTCCATAAACCTTAGCTTCTGATACATTAAGTTCCCTGGCAACAACTTCCTGAACTTCTGCCGGAAGATAGCCAAATTCATTCTGACATTTATGAAGTACATTTATCAGTTCACCAGCCTGATTATTATGAATTCTGGCGATTTCCTTTATCTTATCTACCTGATCCTTTCTTAATTCTATTTTAACGCTTGACATTATATTAAAATTAATTGATTTTCAAAACTCTGAATTTAAATACTAAAAACCTTTTTACTCTTATCGAAATAATGAGTATGTAATAAATTATGAGACGTTTCACTAAGCGGATGACCCAGGTATTTTTCATATAATTCAATGATGAAAGGATTTTCATGGGATTTTCTGATCGGCTTTCCGGCATCTTCCCTGTAAATTGCCTGGGCTCTTGCTTTTAATATAGATGAATTACCATGATGAAGAGGTTGTCCTCCCCCGCCTATACAACCACCCGGACAAGCCATTATTTCAATTGCATGAAATTCCGACTTACCTTCTCTAATCTGTTCAAGAAGCTTTCTGGCGTTTCCAAGGCCATGGGCAATGCCGATTTTTAACCCGAACCCGTTTAAATCAACTGAAGCATGTCTTATTCCATCTAATCCGCGTAACTGATGGAAGTCAACTTTTTCCAGTTTTTTCTTTGTATATAATTCATAGGCTGTTCTAACAGCAGCCTCAATAACACCACCGGTAGTACCAAAAATTACACCTGCCCCTGTTGATTCACCAAGAGGCTGATCGAAATCATCATCTTCAAGGCTCAGAAAGTCAATGTTAGCCTGCTTTATTAATGAAGCAAGTTCCCGGGTAGAGATTGAGAAATCTACATCCGGATTTCCGTCAGTAGCAAATTCAGGTCGCTGGCACTCATATTTTTTTGCCAGACATGGCATTATGGACACCACAACCATATCTTCCCTGCTGATATTAATTTTTTCAGCAAAATAGGTTTTTGCAATGGCCCCAAACATTTGCTGAGGTGATCTGGCTGTACTTGGAATATCTTTCATATCAGGAAAATGATGCTCAAAGAAATTCACCCAGGCAGGACAGCATGATGTAAGAATAGGTAATTTCACATCTTTATCCCCATCAAGAAATTTAGAAAGCCTGTCAAGAAGCTCTGTCCCTTCTTCCATTATAGTAAGGTCTGCACCAAAATCTGTATCAAAAACGTAATCAAATCCAAGTTTACGAAGGGCAGAAACAAGTTTTCCCGTAACAAGAGTTCCAGGCTCAAGTCCGAATTCTTCACCCAAAGCTGCCCTTACTGCGGGAGCAGTCTGAACAACAACGACTTTCGTCGGATCACTTAAAGCATTTATAACTTTCCTTGTATGATCAACTTCGGTAAGCGCCCCTGTAGGACAAACAGCCACACACTGACCACAATAAGTACATGAAGAATGTTCAAGGTTCATTTCAAAAGCCGGCGCAACTACAGACATAAACCCTCTGTTTATTGCATTCAAAGCACCAACAGTTTGAAAATCATTACACATAGTTTCACATCTCCTGCACATAATACATTTATCCATTTCTCTGATAATGGAAGGTGATGTATCAATTCTGAATGTTGACATTTCAGCGAATTCATGACCGGGTATTTCTCTTATACCAAGCTTAATTGCCATACTTTGTAAGTCACAATGGCCGGATTTTGGACATATCAGACAATCTTTGGGATGATCTGATAAAATTAGTTCCATAACAGTACGTCGTGCATTCAATACCCGCATAGTATGGGTTTTCACAACCATTCCTTCTGCAACTTCAGTGGAACATGTGGGTGCAAGATTTTTCCTTCCTTCAACTTCAGCCACACAAATACGACAACCACCGGGTTTATTTTCAATATTAAGATCATGAAGGTCCATGTAACACAATACAGGGATATCAATTCCAATTGATTTTGCAGCTTTATATATTGTTGTTCCCTTTGGAACTTCTACCTGCCTGTCGTCAATAATTAATTTAACCAGTTCCATTTTATATTTTTCTTCTTTAAATTATTTTATAATTACAGCATCAAATTTGCATTTTTCCATACATGCACCACATTTAATACAAATGTCAGGATTAATATAATGAACCTGTTTCCGTTCACCAGTGATGGCACCCACAGGACATGCCCTTGCACAAGCTGTGCAACCAACACAATTTTCTTCAACTATGAAATACATCATCAGGTCGCGGCATACTCCTGTAGGACATTTCTTATCAATTACATGTGCTGCATATTCTTCAGGAAAATAATCCAGAGTTGATAAAACCGGATTTGGAGAAGATTGCCCGAGGCCACAAAGAGATGTGTCTTTTATAACCAGGCCAAGATTACGTAATCTTTCAATATCTTCCGGTACACCATGCCCATGACAAATCCGGTCGAGCAACTCATAAAGGCGCTTATTCCCTATCCTGCAGGGTGAACATTTGCCACATGATTCTTCCACGGTAAAATCAAGGTAATATTTGGCTATTGCTACCATACAATCATCTTCATCCAGGACGATCATTCCTCCGGACCCCATCATGGAACCAGCTTCAAGCAAATTTTCATAATCAATGGGAGTATCAAGATGTTGTTCTGTCAGGCATCCTCCTGAAGGGCCTCCTGTCTGAACAGCTTTGAATTTCCTGCCTCCTTTTATTCCGCCCCCAATTTCAAAGATTACTTCCCTCAATGTAATGCCCATAGGCACTTCAATAAGTCCAACATTATTAATTTTCCCTGCAAGGGCAAAAACTTTGGTCCCGGTAGATCTTTTGGTTCCAATACTACTGAACCATTTTGAACCTTTTAATAAGATCACCGGAATATTGGCAAGGGTCTCAACATTGTTCACATTAGTTGGCTTACCAAGATAACCTTCTACTGATGGGAAAGGAGGCTTTAGAGTGGGTTCTCCCCTGTTACCTTCCATTGACCTTATCAATGCAGTTTCTTCACCACACACAAAAGCACCTGCACCGAATCTTAATTCAATATCGAAATTAAAATCAGATCCCAAAATATTATTACCCAGAAGGCCATATTCACGTGCCTGTTTAATTGCTATCTCCAACCTGGTAATAGCAAGAGGGTATTCAGCACGAATATATATGAGCCCTTTATCAGCTCCTATACAATAACCACAAATCGCCATAGCCTCAAGTATGCTGTGAGGATCTCCTTCAAGGATGGAACGGTCCATAAAAGCCCCCGGATCACCTTCATCAGCATTACAAACCACGTATTTCTGACCACTCTGGCTTTTCTTTGTAATCTCCCATTTCAAACCGGTAGGGAATCCGGCACCACCACGTCCGCGTAAGCCTGATTCTTTAATTTCGGTAATCACCTCATCCGGGCTCATACTGGAAAGTGCCTGTCCCAGGGCCATATATCCATCTCTGGCAATATATTCATCAATACTTTCAGGGTTTATAAAACCGCAATTACGAAGTGCTATTCGTATTTGTTTTTTATAAAATCCCATATGCTTGGAATCAGATACATGCTCCTTCTTTTCAGGATCTTTGTATAACAGTTTTTCAACTCTCCTTCCCTTTATTACATGTTCCTCAACAATCAGTTTAACGTCTTCAGGTTTAACTTCTACATAGAATGTGTTATCAGGGATCACTTTAACAATTGGGCCCTTTTCACAAAAGCCAAAACATCCTGTCATAATAACCTGAACGACCTCATCAAGCCCTTGTTGTTGCAGCTCATTTTTTAAACCCTCAACTATGGCATCACTAGCAGATGCCCGGCAGCCGGTCCCTCCGCAAACAAGCAGATGCATGCTGTATTTTGACATTTTATAATTCCTCCTATTATTCTTTAGATTTTAAATAGTTTCATAATTAACAGGGATAATACCATCCACCAGTTCTCCTGTTTTTATATATTTTTCAATGATCTCATCTGCTTTTTGTTCATCCACAAATCCAAATACAACCGGTTCTTTACCCGGTAAAGTCACCTCAACAGTAGGTTCCGCATAACAATATCCCATACAGCCGGTTTGAGTAACTATGCCTTCAATATTACGCCTTTCAAGATGCTCAATAAAAAATTCCATGATGTTTTTCGCCCCCGAAGCTATCCCACATGTTGCCATAGCAACTTTAACCTGTACATGAACGTCAGGAGCATCACCTTTTTCGCGAAGATCAATCTCTTTCTTTTTTTGATCACGCATCTTTTTAAGATCTGCTAATGTTGTTATTTTTGTCATATTCGTATATTTTAAAATATTATTTCGTTTTAAGAAGCCCGAAATTATAAAAATTAAGTTTTAGTAGTTTGTTTTTCAATAATTTAGACTAAATCTATTTTATATGCTGTTAAAATGTATTTTATATTTTATATTGCTGAAAACTATATAAATAATTAAGTACATAG
>CAZLXM010000111.1:0-10618 GCA_964563105.1 uncultured Bacteroidaceae bacterium | reverse complement strand
AAGATCGGGTTTTTGGTACAGAAGAGGCCGGGGTACGTCCTCCTTTTATCCAGTTTCTTGAATGTAGAAATATTCTGTTAGAAGGTATTACAGTAAAAGACGGACCTTCATGGAATGTACATCCCGTTTTTTGTGAGAATATGATTATCCGGGGAATTAAAGTTATTGCTCACGGGCCCAATAATGATGGAATTGATCCGGATGGATGTAAAAATGTTCTTATTGAAGATTGTTATGTAGATACCGGTGATGATTGTATTTGCCTTAAATCAGGCCGGGATGAGGAAGCATGGAAGATTGGGCGCCCGTGTGAGAATATTATCGTACGCAGATGTACTACCAAAGCAGGAAATGGGGGGTTTGTCATTGGAAGTGAAATGTCTGCTGATGTCAGGAATGTTCTGGTTGAAGATTGCAGCTTTGACGGAACCAGTATTGGATTAAGATTTAAAACGCGTATCGGAAGAAAAGGCGTTGTGGAAAATATTTTTGTAAGAAATATTAATATGAATAACATAAAGGGGGAAGCAATAAGTTTAGATCTGAATTACGATGGTGAACCAATAGAACGCGACATGAAATACAGGGAAGGACATGTAGATATAGTCAATGCTCCTTTATTGCGAAATTTTTATTTTGAGGATATAAGTTGTAATGGTGCCGGATTAGCAATAAAACTGGCCGGGCTTCCCGGATCTTATCTCAGAAAAATATATTTTAAAAATATTTCAATTAGAGCAAAAAAAGGACTCAAATTCAATGATGTTCATGATGTTGTATTTAATAATGTATTGATAGAGAGCAGTACAGATTGAAATTATGTGTAAAATAAAAATAAATTCAATTATATATTCAAATCTTTTAGTTATGAGAAAAAGAATGATTACTAAAGTTTTGTTCTTACTTATTTTTATAATAGGCTCAGGCATGGAAGCCCGTTCGCAAAAAGTCAATGAGAAGGAGAATGCTAAAAAAGCACTTGTAAGTCATTATCGTTTTGTTGGTAACCACCGGGAAGAAAGCATGTGGAGTGCTTTATACGGAGCAAAAAGCGGAAAGATCTATATTGGACTATGTACTCATGCCGAAGCTGCCCATTTTTATGAATTTGACCCGGCTACAGAAACAATGCGCCATCTGGTTGATTTAACAGAATTGCATAATGAACGCGGAGAAGGAATTAATACAAATGGGAAAATTCATGTACGCATGGGTGAAGATAATGATGGAAATATCTATTTTGCCGGCTTAAATGAGGATACCGGCCCCGAATCTATTGATCCCTCAAGTTATAAAGGTGCTTTTTGGTACCGTTATAATCCAACTATTGATAAGGTTGAAGTATTGGGAAAGATTAGTCGTCATTTTGGTTTACTTGGAATGATAATGGATCCCTTTTATATGAGACTTTATGGTCTGGCTGAAGACGGCCATTTATATATGCATGATATTGAAAAAGAATTTACCCGTGATCTGGGTAAAGTTGATGACTGGGATATTTGCCGTACTATCTTTGCTGACGATAAAGGAAATGTATTTGGATCATTTCCGGTAGCGCAAATATGGAAGTATGATCCTGTTAAAGATGAAGTTATAGATTTTCCTAATATCAGATTACAATATGATATGCGTGTTCTGCCACGAACAATGTCAAAACCTATGATTGATCGTAAAGTGATATGGCGTGTAATTGAATGGGATCCGGTGGAAAACGTTGCTTACGGTATAATGGGGGCTGATTGTATGCTGTTTCGTTATGATACACATAATGGTGAAGAAGGTAAAATTGATTATATAATTCCATTGACTGCACCCCAATATTGGAATGAAACTAATCCCCGATTAGTGCCTTTTGCAACTCTTGCACTGACTATTGCGTCTAAAGACCGTGTAATATATTATGCGCCAACAGGTTCGAGTTCATTTGATTATATCGGGAACTCCTGGGATGTACATGATGAAGAGAAATTTCAGGCTAAAATGGCAGGTGAATATCTGCCGCCAGTATCTTATCTTATTAGTTATGATCTGAAAACAAAAGAAAGGAAATCTCATGGCGTTATAGTGACAAAAGAGGGAAATCTGGCATATGGTTTAGGAGGTGCCTGTACTGGTGCAAAAGACGGGAAAATATATTTCGTTGGAGCAATCGAAGAAAAAAATAGTGAATATGTAGTCGGTGAGGTTAGCCGGCGCTGGCCATTTAGTATGGGATTAGTTTCCTTTGATCCTAAACAGAATGAATAGCCTTTAATAAATAAATTAATTTATTTTTCTTATGTTTTATTCAATTAGGAATTGTAATGAAAGAATAATTAAAATTAAGTACTTCGATTTTCTATCGGATTCAATAATAAAAATAAAAAAAATGAAATCAATGTATAAATCAATCTGCTTCTTTATAGTCCTTTCAACACTTAACATTTTTGTATCTGCACAAAAATGTGTTAATCCTCATTTTGAAACTCAACGTCTTGATTTTCGTGATCTGGGTTATCCCGCTGCAACTGAAATACCTGCTGATAATACTCCGATTGCCTCACTGTTAGCTCATTCCAATGGTAAGGTATATGGTGCAACCAGTGGAAAACAGTCTTATCTGTTTGTTTATTGCTATCTTACTAATAAAGTATATCCTTTAGGCCAGATACCCGAAGCAGGCGGAGTACACAACAGTATTGTTGAGGGTGCTAATGGTCTGATATATATTGGAACAGGAATGAATGAACTCATGCTTCTTAATCTTACCAAAGATATGCCTCATGGCCGCAGAATGATAGAAATACAATTATGGGATGATATTAAAAATAAATATAAAGATTTTAAAGGCGGGAAGCTTTATGTTTATGATCCAGCAAGCGGCGATAATCAGGTATATCTTCCCGAACATATAGCACAGCTAAAAGATTTGGGAATTGCAGTACCGGGTAATTCAATTTATGCTCTTACAATAAATTCGGCAAAAGATAAAATTTATGGAATAACTTACCCTGATGCTATATTTTTTGAATATGATATCAGGAACAATAAATTTAAAAATCACGGCCCCTGGTTAAATATGACAGTCTACTCTGGTCCCGAACGGAGCTGGCGCAGTGTTCCCCGTTCATTGCTTTGCATGCCTGATGGAAAAGTTACTTCTTCAGGAGATAACGGGCTTATTTATTCTTTTGATCCTTCTACAGGAAAAAAGAAAGAAACTACAATGCGAATTCCCGGCGAATATTGGATTACCCAGAATTATAATGGATTTCCGGTTGTGGAACAATTACTACTTTATACAGACCATGAAATTATGGGAAGTACAAGTGACGGATTTATTTTTAAGGCAGATATAAATACCGAAAAGTTAATTGTTATGGGTAAACCAATGGTGGAAAGAAGGGTAAGGGCAATGACTCTTGGAAATGACCGGAAATTATACATGATCTGTGGAGAAAAAGATAATATTTGCAGAATGTTTTCTTATGATCTGTCAGAAAATAATGAAGGATTTTCTGACTTTGGAATCCTGGGTGTTGACAGAAGCCCTTACTATGCAAAGATTGGTTATCAGTTTGATGCTATGTGTACTGCTGCAGACGGGACTATTTTTATTGGTGAAAGTGACAGAAGGGCAAAATTATTCTTTTATATTCCGGGAGGAAATATTGTGCCCGGCGTTCTGAATCCGACTAATCCGCGATAAAAAGCAGGTGCCTGAAATTATAAATTGCTGTATGATCAGATGATACATAAAAAGGCTAAGAGTTTTATTTTCACAGGCTACTTTCGATCCATGAGATTAATAATGAAAAATACCAGATTAAAAATTTGCAACTATTGATGAGAAAGTATAGTAACTAAATTTTCTTCAGGTGAATTTATTAAAAATAACTTTTATAATTATATTGTTGGTTGCAAGCATATTAAGCTGTAAACAACAATATAAACCAGACGAAAAAAAAATTATTTTTTCTGCTTTTGAACGTAATATAAATGTTCCTTCCTGGTCATCTTTAGAATGGGATGCAGATGACTGCATAATGATTAAAGACGATCCTTACGGAAGTGAAAATCAGTTATTTGTTTTTTCCCGTTGGAACAGAGATTCTCTTTACTTTTTTTTTAAAGTCATTGATACCTGTCTCCGGGCATATCAGTCAGAGAAAGATCATCCTCAACTGTTTCTTGATGATATGGTAGAGATATTGTTGGATACTGCAAACGATAAGGATAGTTGCTGGGATGAAAATGATATTGTTTATCATGTTAATATAATGGGCATAAAAAAGGACGATCGTGGTACATCTGAATGTATCAGTGACCCCGCATGGGATGGAAATGCAGACATTGGTGCCCGGCTTTTTGGCACTTTAAATGACACCACTGATATTGATACGGGATATTTGCTTAATCTTAGCTTTCCCTGGACTGAACTGGATCAGAAGCCCAAAAAGGGCCTGAGAATGGGAATTAACTTCGCAAATGGAGATAATGACGGAAAAGGACGGCAACTATTCGATTGGGTTAATGCCTGGCCAATGAGATCTCCGTATGCTTTCGGGGAATTAGTATTACGTTAATAATTGTCCTGGATTAAATATGTAACTTGCAGAGGATTTATTATATTTGTTTACTATATCGGTCCCGGATTATTTTTTGATGGATCAAAACAGTTCTCGTTAAGACATTCCAAATTGTATCAATCAACAAGTTTTTAGTTAGATATTCTGCCAGACGGCCGGATTGTTCTGTAAGTAGATATTGGAATTAATGATAGTCTGATATTTGTTGATTTATCTTGAGTGATGAAACAGGATAATGTTATATACGAATAAAAATTTATTATCATGAAACTTAATCTATTTTTTGCATCATTTTTTCTGGCAGTATTCATTTTATTCCCTGCCTGTACTCCAAAAGTTAATAAACTAACAGGTAAAGAGAAAAAAGCCGGATGGGTATTATTGTTTAACGGTAAGGACTTTTCCGGCTGGAGACAGTACAATTCAACCGAAATGGCTAAAAACTGGGTTATAGAAGATAAGGCAATGAAAGTTTTTACGGCTGAAGGTAAAAAAACCGGACAAGGCGGAGGCGGAGATATTATTTTTAATAAAAAATTCAAAAATTTTGAACTATCTATTGATTGGAAAGCTGACAAAATGGGAAATTCCGGAATATTTTATTATGTAAGAGAAGCTCCGGGCCAGGGTATTTATTTTGCAGCTCCTGAAGTTCAGGTCTTAGATAATGAAAATGCCACAGATAATAAGATTGACAGTCATCTTGCCGGCTCTCTTTATGATATGATTGCTGCTGATCCCAAAACTATCAATCCTACCGGGGAATGGAATAATCTGTTATTGTACGTGAACAATGGTAAAGTAACACATACCATGAATGGTGTGAAAGTTGTTGAATATGAATTATGGACTCCTGAATGGGATTCACTGGTTCAAAACAGTAAATTCAAAAATTTTCCGGGCTTCCTGGAAGGAATATCAAAAGAAGGATATATTGGATTACAGGATCATGGTTATACTATATGGTTCAGGAATATTAAAATTAGAGAAATTAAATAATATACAGATTACCTGAATAAATGCCTGTATAAAACCGCCTCTGGTATAAATGACTGATAAGATACCATAAATAAGGGCATATCAGAATACAATTTTAATAAATGGGGGCACTTTATCCTCATTGGATATTTATATACATTTTCCTATGATTAAACAAAAAATCAAGCCGGCTATTTTCTTTTTCTTATTTATAAATGGATTTTTCTCCTGTCAGACTAAACAAAGTGAATCAACTTTATATGATAAGGAAGACAATATTATATCTTATGGAATTCCAACTTATAATAATATAAATCAAAAATCTTGGGATCAGATTTTAATGGAGGACGACTTTCACTGGCGTCCACCATATACTGTTCACCTGCCTGTCCAGCCTGTCCACTCTTCCGATTGGATTCATGTGGATGGTGCTTTGAATGTATGCCGTCGACACGTAACACAAAATGTTCATACAAGGGATACTAAAGCCCGGGAGGAAGCCAGAACTCAGGAGACATGGATTGTTCAGTTCGCTTTTGAAGATCCGCCCGTTATTCCTGATTTTCATCTTAGTACATTGTCTCTGGCCGAGAATAAATATCCCCTTCCACGAGGAGATTATTTTGCCAGGGCCATACATTATCAGACAGAGTATATGAGTTGTCAGGTAAATGAAGAACAGAGCTTACTTTGGCTTAATGTTTCTGTAACTAATGAGAGTGAATTTGAACAGGATGCACATGTCAGAGTTAAAATTAATTTTCAGAATGAAAATGATCTTTTTGATTATCATTATGTGCCGTTTTATTGGGATGCATCCAAATGGTTAAAATGTAACAGAGTTAAACTCGAAAATAGTTTAATTATTAAAGAAGGTCAAACTATAGGAAAACTAATCCCCGGGTCAATGGATGTTTCGTGGGAGGAAGATGTTAATTTCACAGACAGGGAATATAATCTTAACCTCAGGACTACCCGGATGTCAGGTTATGTTCAGCCCCATATGCGTTTAAAGAATGCACAGGATGTAATTCATGCCCGGGGTAAACTGAAACCTGAAGAATCAAAAACATTTTCCCTTGCATTATTGGTTAATTATAACAATATTTCTGAGGAAGACCTTTCTTTTCTTGCAAAATCTTCAGGAAAAGAAATCAGGGAACAGTCTTTAAGTCATTTCAAAAGTCAGTTTACTGAAGAAAAAACAAAGATGTCATTCAAGGCTGGAAATTGGGAAGATATTTTTACAGCCTTGCAATTATCCACACTTCAACTTCTAATTAAATATCCTGATAAAGATTATTATATGCCTTCCCAGGGTGGAAGTTCAGAACGATTTTTTGTTTGGGTGTGGGAGGCTGTTCATATGCTTCGTCCAATGCTCAGAACTGGTCATTTTGAGCCGGTAAGGAAGGGGCTTGATTTTATATTCAGCCTTCAGGATGGCGGAGTTCCTCCCGAAGGAAATTTTACTACTACAAAAGGATCTGTCGGGACAACCGGCCCGAGATGGGCAAATTCAACCGGTTCAGCTTTGGCACTAGCTTGTGATTATTATTTGTATTCTAATGATGAATCATTTCTTGATACCTTCCTGCCAAAAATTCTTGCTGCCGGAGCTTGGATAATTGGAGAGATTAAAGCTACAAGAAAACTAAATTCTGATGGAACACGCCCCTTATTTTATGGTATTATGCCCTGGGCAGTCGCTACTGATGGTGATCATGGTTATGTCGTGGCATCAACTGATGCATATAATTATTGGGGTTTGGAAAAAACCGTACAACTTCTGGAAAGAATTGATCATGTTAATGCTAAGGAATTTCGAAGTGAGTTGGAATCTTATAGGGAAGATTTAGCTGTTACCATTGAAGGCCTTAGCAGACAAGACGGATTTATTGACCGAAAAATAATTACAAAAGAAAAAGAATCTAGAATTTCACGGGAATTTGAAAATGTTTGCAGCTCTGCAAATCTTGGTTATACTGGTGCAATTGATTTAAATTCAGATGTTTTCCAACGTTTTATTAATTATTATGAAAATAACAGGGCAGATGGTTATTTTATGGGTAAAATGGACAGGGAAATTACTTATATAGGGACTGCTGAATATGTCTGGCAACATATTTACCTGTCACTAGGAGAATGGAAAAAGGCATTTGCTGTAACGCAGGCTAATCTTAAATATGGAATGACCCAGGATGCTTATCAGGTTCAGGAAAGATTTTCAAAGCGCGACCCTTCTTTTACCTGTTGGCAACCAAATGGCAGTGGAAATGGCAGAATGATGGATATGATACTGAATTCAATTTGTTTTGAAACTCACAATGGAATAACTTTACTTGGAGGAATACCTTTTACCTGGCTAAAAGCAAATAAAATAACTTCCCTGCAAAATTTGTACACTTCTTTTGGAGAATTAAATCTGGAAATAATGTTCAACGAAAAGGGAAACTGCCTTTTAACCTTATCTTCTTCCAATCCTGCCGTATTAACAAGAGAAATACGTTTTCCCGGACATCTTAATGTAAAAGCAAACAGCTCTTTAGTAAAAGACTTTGGGAATGGAATTTTTAAAGCAAAAGGTAAAGCAGATCATTTAGTTTTTACTATTACTGAAGCTGGTATTTGAGATAAATAAAAAATATTACAGTCAGTTTATTGATCAGTTTTCAATGGCAGGCCAAAATGGCGTTCAATAAATTTAAGGCTTCCCACTGCATTTATTTCATGACCTCCGTTGAAATATTCAATATCAGTCATATGAGGAATATTCAATTTGTCATATAAACGTTTGACCTTTGCATATTCAAAGGCAACCCATTCATCTATACCTACACCATCATCGTGCCCTCTTTCTACCATAAATGCGCGGGGGGCAATAAGTGCCACCATTTCAGCATAATTAAATGTCATACCCAGATTGAAATCAAACATTTCATATTCAGGGACAAACATATAGGTGTTTTGCCAGTCAGTTGAAGCATTTTTCCATATCCATTCATTGAAATCTCCCGAACAAATTGAAAGGCTATAACGGTTTACAAGAGCAGGAATCCTCACTGCAACTTTTCCGCCCCATGAAAGTCCGTAAAATCCTATCTTGTCTGAATCTACAAATGGTTGTGAGCTTAACCAGTCAAGTAACCTTTCATGCTGAGGGAGCATAAGTGAAAAAATCGTGAGCCCGACTGTATTGGCTTTTCGCTGAAGATTTCTATAATCATGACCCTGTTTCCAGGGAAAATGAGGCGAAAATACAATATAACCCCGATCAGCTATTTGGGCTGCCAAAGATTTGTATGTTTTATTTTCTTTGTCAATTACAACTGAAGGTACACCACTACCACCGTGCATAACAACCATTACTGGACGTCGTTCGCCTGGTTTAAGATCTTTGGGTAACAAAAGATAACCCCAGATAAATAGATCCGGAAATACATCCAGAGTAACTTCATAACCTTTCCATCCCGGTTCATCATAAATTTGCCTGGACCGGGGGTTGAGTTCTGTATAACTTTCTGTGATATGACCTGTGATTTTCTCACGGAAATAATTTTGAAATGGAGCAGTATCCTTCTGCCAGTTTTCAATAGTAGAAGTTTTCATGTTTTTCCAGAAGAAATCATCCCTAACATGCCGTGATTTTTCTATTAAATGTTGAATATGCTGCTCAAGTTCCTGTATCTGAGTGTGTTGACGTTTTTCAGGATTGAAATTTTTTCTTAATTCAAGCGGTACTTTATCAGATTGTTTCAGTTTTGTTTGTTTTAGCCCCATTAATTGCAAAAATGCCAGAAGTGCTGAATTACTGACAGGTTTAACAGTATTTTCATTGTCATGAAAAAACATGATAGATGATCCAAAAGGGCCAGCTAAAGTTATAGCCCTTTCAACTTCTCCTTTAACTGTAGTAAAAGCGGGTGTAATAATACGGCCCGGAGCAGCAGCAAAATGAGAGCGGCCGGGACCGGGCTCAATATTTGGAGGACCGGTTATTTCCGGAAAATTCGCATATTCTATTATAAGTTTTCGGGGGACTATCATTCCGGCTATTTCTGCATCACCAAATTCGGTAAGTATTCCCGAAAGATTTCTGTAAATTGGTTCCTGCCAAAGGTTGTTACGATTATTAAAATAACCACTTACTAATGCAACATTGATCCGGGTATCTAATGCGGCACTGTAAAATGCCAGTAATCCACCCTCTCCCCAGCCAAGCACACCAATCGGCACTGGATACTGTTCATTCTGCTTGTCAAACCAATCGACTGCTGCCAATATTTTTTGAACTTCATATCCTATAATGTGACGGCCAAAAGTAAAGGCCTGCCTGTAAATCCATTCACGGTGAGGCTGATTGGTCAGGCGATTGAGCCTTTTATTGCCTGATAATTCACAGGAACGATTAATAATTGTTGGAATTATTACCTGACTTCCGTTCTCAGCCAGATGACGGGCATATTGCATTTCTTTGGAAAGCCCCGGATAAATACCTGTAAGCATTTCGGGTATCTGGTCAGCATCAGGTATAACTACAACCCGGTTTTTAATATTTCCCTTTGGCTGAAGTAACAATCCTTCTCCATGGATATTATCAAATACCTTCCATCGTATTGCGAAAGTTTTAAACAAATGATTTTCTGAAATAATGGCCTCCTCTGTTGTATTCGAAATGAACTCCATATTTATTTCAGCTTCCCTTTTATCAGCAGCACCAATTATAGAGGCAAACTGCCTTCTGTTTGATTCGACTGATGCAGAATATGCCTGCGGACTGGAAAAATCCCTGTGCCAAAACTCAGAACGTTTATCTGGAGCTTGATCTATTAACCTGTCCAGGAAACTATTCATACCATTTACCATTTTTAAAGATAAATCTTCTGTACCCGATAACGGAGTACTGATAAAGGGAGCTGGTCCCTGACTAAAAAGCGATAATGAGAAAGATAAAAATACGACTAAAAGATATTTCATAAAAAGCGGATTATTAATCATGACATTTAATTTCATCAGAAAATATATGCGTTATTTTGTTGTTAATCAGGTCGTTCTGATGGAACCCCCAGATA
>CAZLXM010000110.1:0-10666 GCA_964563105.1 uncultured Bacteroidaceae bacterium | reverse complement strand
TAAATCATGCCTCAATGGACTTTCCCAGCTCCATTCAACTTTATCGACAAGGCTCAGGAAAAAATTAATATAATAAAGGCTGGTATATCCTTCATCCCAGTTTGAAATTGGAGAATACTGTGATGTCCACTCTCCGGTTGCCATTCTCCGATACTCATCCCTTACATTATTAGATACCGCGTCATCAGAGGCTCTTTCATCAAGGGAATAACTATTAGGAAGGCTCCCATAGGCTTTGACCAATATTCCCTCAGCATAACCGGCTTCTTTTATGAACCTTTCTTCTGTAGATATTTGCACAGGATCAGGTTCCAGAAATTTTTCACAAGAACTTATAATAAGGCCTGTGAGAAATATTAAGCAAAGTAATATGTTTTTGGTTTGCATTTATCTGAATTTAAATGTTAAAAAATTGCTTTAATACCTACAGCAAAATACCTGTATTGAGGCTCAGAACCTACATTAAGTTCTATTTTATCCTTATTTTTTGACAGGGTAGCCAGATTGCCCGCTCTGAGATATAAGTTCATACCCTTCATAAGAAGTTTTGAACTAACCGCTCCGGGCAGATTATAGGCTAATTGAAGCCTGTCGATCCTAATCAGGGAATTATCATACATCCAGAAGCTGGATGATCTGAAATTATTACTGCTTGACTGAGAAGTTAACCTGGGATACAATGCGTTTGCAGCATTTGTCTGTGTCCATCTGTCTCTTACAACTTCAGAATATTTCATGTCACCATATACCCAATAATAGGCACCGCTGGTATATCTGTCTGCCCCCGTTCTTCCTGTGGCCAGTGCAAATATTGAAAAGTTTTTATAACTCAGCATCACATGTAATCCTCCATATAAATTCGGATCACTCTGACCCAACATAATTTCATCATTGGCATCAATAACACCATCATTGTTCTGATCCTTATACTTGATATCTCCGGGTCTTACAGTTCCGAAAGCCTGGTATGCATGACTTGCAATATCAGCATCACTGCTAAATAAACCAATGGCTTCCAGCCCATACATTGTACTTACAGGTTTTCCGGCCCTATATTGATAATCAAACTCCCATCTTTCATCACGCTTAATAACTTCAGATTTTACCCTGCTCACATTAGCCCCGATCTCAAACCTAAAGTTATTGTTAACTTTTTTCTTCCAGGTGGCACCAACTTCAAATCCTGAATATTTATCTTCTCCATAATTCTCATAAGGAGAAGGGCCACCAAGAAATGTCGGATAGGTGTTGCTTAACTGAACTATCTGATTAGCATTGCGAACTGAAAAAACATTTGCATCGAGGTAAAATGATTTAGCCAAAACCATTTCCAAACCTACATTAAGGTCTTTTCGTATCTGATAAAAAAGATTGTAGTTCCTCTCCTGGTCCAGGATAATGCTTGATAATGACCATACTCCATCCAGCCAGTAAAAGGTTCCATCACTTGAATAACTTCCTTCATATAAAAAATAATCGGGAATATTAAGGTCAGTTTTTATGTTACTAACAGACGCTTTAAGTTTCAGGAAATCAATAAAAGAATTGTCTTTAAGAAATCCTTCTTCACTTAAAATCCAGGCTACAGCAACTGAAGGTGATAAACCCCTCCTGTTATCAGGATGTAATTTTGTAGATGATACCAGGGCTGAACTAAAATTAACAACATACTTATTATCATAAGTATAATTCACTCTTAAGCCCAGATGTGTCTTTTTATTTGCCTGATATACTTCACTTTCTGTGGCATATTCGCCATAGGCTGCCAAAGTAGCCCACAATGCATGTTTTTCATTAAATGTACGTGTATAATCAAGAAATGCATATGTGCCTATGTTCTTTGCTAAAAAGGGATCACTGATATTTTTCGATCCGGAATAAACATCCGTACCAATTTTATTAAGTGACAATTTATCATCACCGGACCATACCGTCTGATATACAGCATAGGTATGAGTTTGGCTTTCTGTAAACAGATTATAGAAGTCAAAACTAAGCAGTGTATTTAAACGCAGGCCCCTGGTAATCCCTTTCAGATCAAATTCGATACCATTTGTAAATTGAACGCTGGTATTTATCTGATTGGAATATCCGCTTAAATGCATATTTGCATACACATTGTTAATATTATCAGTTCTTCCTCCGGCCATATATTTCCCATTTATCAAATTTGCAGTGGAAACAAGTGAGTTATCAGCCAGGAGTGCTGTATCAATAAGTGGAGGAAATAAATTAGGACGAAGAACTGAAGCATCTGACCAGTAATCGCCATTTACCCTTCGGTTGATATCCCAGATAGCCACAATATCAACATATGATTTCATAAAATTATTGATCTTGAAATTCAGATTTGAACGGATATTTAAACGCTGATCATTATCCTGTGTGCCCTCCCCCTGATTAAGCAAGGTGCCATTACGTAAATACCCGACATTCAGATAATATTGAGCATTTTCACCTCCGGTCCTGAAATCAGCATTAACTCTCGTTAAGGGCTTAAAGCTCTTTAAAAAATCAGATGAGTAATAATCAACATCCGGATACCTGGTTGGATTGTTACCGCTTTTTGTGTTATTAATCTGATCCTGTGTATATAAGTCAGTTAATCCATCATTCCGGCGTGCCTCATTATATAATTCCATATATTCAGCTGATCCAGGATATTTTGGAAGGCTGAGCGGCGAACTTAATCCCTGCTCTACTGAAATATTCACTTTGCGTTCATTAACTTTACCACGTTTTGTAGTAATAAGGATAATACCCTGATTAGCCTGAACACCATAAAGTACAGAAGCATTTGCATCTTTCAGTACTGTGATCTGTTCTATTTCTTCTATATTAACGGAAGTCATAGGACGGGGAACGCCATCTATCAATACTACAGCATTGCCCAGGCCCCGAATATTGGTTCCGCCAAGGGTTCCCGGAATATATCCGGTAATTGCAGAGGATACATCATGAATACTATTATACATCAATAGATCTTCAGGATTGATAACTGTAACTGCTGAAGGCAGCATACTTTTAGAACTCTTTCCAAAAGGAAGATATACCTCATCACTTTCATCAAAGACACTTAAAATTTCAGGATCATTTTGAGATGACAATGATGGCCCTATTGCTGGATTTTCAGTCTCTGTTAGCCTGACAGCCTGATCTTTCAGATTCTTTCTCTGATTATTATCAGCGCTTATTGCGTTAAAGTACAGAAAACCCGGTAATATTAAGGTTAATATAATTTTAATTCGCATTTTATTTGTTTTTAATAAATTGTAAAAATATACTTACCATCCAGGATTTTGTTTCCATCCTTCGTACAATGCAACCTGGTTGACCGGGAATGGGAACCAGTAATGTTTCAGATCAAATATGATTGATTTGATAAACCTTTTTTCAAAGTAAGTATGCTCTTTATCAAATTCACAGGAATAAAGGCCCTTATATTTTGATTCATGTGCAAGGTACCATCTTCTGAGATCATCTCTTCTCTTTGACTCACCACAGAATTCAATTGAACGTTCATTTCTGATCCTTTCACGGAAAATTTCTTTTGACCCGGTGAATTTAGAATGCACATCAGGCATTCCTGCTCTGGTTCTTATAATATTAACAGCATCAATTGCCGTAATATTTGCGTTAGGATCTTTCCCGTTGGGGCCATAAGCTTCATTTACGGCTTCAGCATAATAAAGGTAAATTTCCGCAAGCCTTAATTCAGCAAGTTCAAATAACCCGCTGCTCCCCCATTTATTATCCACTGAATTCCAGTCTGTATATGTCCATTTCTTCCATCCAAATCCGGACGGACTGTTTCCTGTAGATCTGTCTCTTCCTCCGGTATAAAACTGAGCAAATGCAGTTGCATCTTCAACTTTTACAATAATTTTATCACGATCTTTAAGAATATTATAGTCAAATCTGGGATCTCTGCCTGTCCATGGATCCATAGGATCAAAGCCGGATTCCGGATCAGTTATAGGCAGTCCGTTAGCCATCTCAAAAAGTTCTACCAGATTTTGTGAAGGAGCTGAATATCTGCCGGAACCTCCGATATGAGAAAGAGTAAACTGGATAACGAACCATCTGGCATGTCTTCTTTCCCATAAGGGTTTGAAGATTATTTCTTTAACTCTTGCCGGCTCCCTGCCGTCATTTGATTTAAAAATGCCTTCATAGTTACTCCATGGTTCAAGAGTATAAACACCAATATTGGCTAGTTCGAGCACTTTCCATGCTGAAGCAGCAGCTTTTTTGGCATATGCAATATCATAAGTATAATTTCCGGTGGTAACACCATTAATTAATGGGCTTGCACACCACATCTGAACCTGGGTTAAAAATGACAAAGCCATCCCTTTGGTTAATCTTCCTCTGTTTGTCCCTAAAGTAGGCTGTCCTGTTTCAGTCAAATCCCAGTCAACCGGTAGCAGATCAGCAGCTCTCTGGAAATCAGCCTGAACTTTTTCAGCAGCTTCCATAAAGCTTAACTGAGGTATTTTCATATCTGAAGAAGGACTGATAACCTCTTCAATATATGGGATACCTCCCCACTGTTTCATGATAGTCCAGTGAAAATATGCTCTCCAGAAATAAGCCTGTCCTTCAAGAAAATTCTTTTGTTCTGCAGTCCCTTTAAACAAATCCAATTTTTCAATTGCAATATTTGCATCACGGATAGCAGCCCATCCGTTATTCCAGAAACCTTTTCTATGATATGCAGTAGCGGATGATCTCCATCCTCTTTCATAATTATCGAATGGCCAGCACCAGGGCCCGTTAGTTGTTCCGCTTGCAATAGTCATATATTGTCCTTCATGTAAAATCTTATTTCTGCTCATAAGTATATCATCACCCCAGTTAAACTCCCTTGGTTCATCACCTGTACGCGGAATAATGACAACATCATAATACAAATGTTCTATAAACCCCTGAAAGGCAGGGAAGGTAGAAAAGATCATGTCATCAGTCAAATCAGCTTCTTCGGCCTTATCAAGATATTCTTCACAGGAATAAGCTAAAAGACAGAACAGACAAATTATATAAAAATAAATTTTTCTATGTGTTTTCATCCTCTTATAAATTTTCTTTATTAAAAAACTACATTTAAACCCGTATTGATGACTCTGTATGTTGGGTATGAATTCTCAAGGTCATAGCCCCCGGATTCTTTGTCCATAGGAAGTTTTGACCAGAAAAAGAGATTGTTTCCGTTAATAAATAACCTCAGACTTGAAAGTCCCATACGGTCAATTACTAACTTAGGAATATCATATGAGAGTTCTATTGTTTTCAATCTCAGGAATGATCCGTCAAATCGGGTATATTCACCCCATGGTGAAGTAGTTACCAATCTTGGTGCTTTGAATACTGCATCAGGATTATAAATAGACCAATAATCCGTACAATAAGCATTCAGCAATGCGGCACGTGAAGTTCCCGGTGTTGAAAGGCTTACACCCTGGGTTATATTTGTAACACCATAAAACTGTATCATAAAGTTCAAATCCTTATATCCCAGTCCAAGGAAGGTACTATATGTATTTGCAGGCCTGTTACCTGGATATCCGTAAGGAATATTATCAAAAGTATTTATAATTCCATCACCGTTAAAGTCCAGAATACCCCAGTCACCCGGTAATTTATACATGTTATTGTCAAGACTTGTCTGGGCATAAACATCATCCCAGCTTGTTGCAATTGTTCCATTCTTTACCTGTGATTTGGTTTGTCCAATCTGGAAACCTTCCCTTTTCATGTAGGCAGGATTCAGTTCCGGATCTTCGGATTTTATAACCAGATCTTTTGCCCTGGTCATGGTCTGTCTTATCCAGAAATTAAACCCGCTCTGTAAGGTCTTTCTGAACATAGCATCTATTTCAAATCCCTTTGTTTCGGTTTGACCAATATTAGCAGGAACAGCGTCAGCACCAAAGAATGCCGGAATATTCCTGTCAGTTGCACTCATAAAGATATTGCTTCGTTCATCTTTAAAAAGGTCGACTTCGAGGCTAAGCATATTTTCAAATAGCACGAGTTCAAAACCGATATTCTTCTTTAATGCAGTTTCCCATGAAAGATCAGGATTTGGAATTGTTCCTTCCCAATACCATCTGTAAGGACTGAACATTGCAGTATTATTAAGTGATCCGGTGGAGGTGAAAATCATTGATTTGGTTTCCGAACCAGGATATGAATTTGTCCAGCTTCCTATATAACCCCATCTGGGTATTCCTGAATCGCTTCCAACTTTTCCTATTGATCCTCTAACCTTAAGCTTGTAGAGCCAGTCTATTTCCTTCATAAAGCTTTCATTTGAGATCATCCAGCCTAAAGCAAGGGAAGGGAAAAATCCAAACCTATATCCCGGTCCGAATTTTTCAGATCCATTATAGGCACCGTTAACTTCAGCAAAATATTTATTATTAAAGCCATAGGTAACCCGCCCTACCCAGTCTTCCCGATAATGCGGAAATTCTGATCCACTGGCATTTTCATATCTGTTAAAAAGTGCAAGGGCAGATACATCATGCTTATTGAAAGTACGCCCATAATTAAGTGAAAGCTGATAGAACAGCACTCTTTGAATTCCGGTTGAAGCAGAGGAAGGTGAAACAGTCCATGGCCTCGGATACCAGTCATATTCATTTATAGGATATACGTTATGTGTATGTTCCCAGTGTGTTGCATTTATGGAATCCTCCCTGGTCTGTGCAGTCAGTATTTCAGGATACAAAAACTTATACAATACCTGTCCTGTATTACCACCATCAGCTAAGGATGGCCCGGAAGAACCGTATGTATTATCGTATGAAAGATTAGCATTAGCTGACAAACCTTTGGTAATAAAATCCAGTTTTTGCTCCAGTTTCACATCAGTCCCAATAAATAATCTGGTTGTTCTTTTTATTCCGGATTCATTAAGGATTGCAACCGGATTCTGGGTGTTTCTTTCTTCCGGATCCTTTCCATAAAAACCATCTGAATATCTTACAGGAAAGCTGTTGGGGGCAAGATTATAAATACCCTGGTAAATCCAGTTATTTGAGAATGAAAGAGTTTCTTTTTTATTTCCTAAATATCCACTGAGATTTGCTGATAATTTTGTAGTCTTCGTAAGCTGGAAGTCTAAATTACCCCTGTAATTCAAACGATCATATGAATATTTCGGATCATAACCCTTTGTATTTTTACCTGACATCAGAAGATCTCCTTCATTTGTATAGGCTACTGATGCAAAATATCTGGCAAATTCACTTCCGCCTGATACATTTAAGTTAACCTGACTGTTTGTGGCAAAGGGTTTCAGAACTTCTTTGTGCCAATCCACATTAGGATAAATTTCCGGATATTGCTGAGGCTTCTTATAGGGAAGTATATGATCATAAGGAGTAATATACTGCCAGGATTGTTCATTTGTAACTACTTCATGTTCAACAGCAGCATTTTTCCAGCTCATAGCTTCAAAAGCCTCAACAGGTTTAAAAACTTTAGATGCATTCTTTAATCCAACATTTGCAGTAAGAGTAAATTTAGCTTTCCCTAATTCTCCTCTTTTTGTGTTGATAAGAATTACACCGTTGGCTCCCTTTACTCCAAAAACTGCTGTGGCTGAAGCATCCTTGAGAACAGACACACTCGCAACTTCGTTGACATTGATGTCATTCATCCTTCTTTCTACTCCATCAACCAATATTAAAGGAGCTGCATCATTCCAGGTAGACTGACCACGAATAAGAATAAAAGGATCTTCCCTTCCCGGCTCACCGGTACGTTCCATAACTATAACGCTGGGAAGCTGACCTGATAAAGCAGAAGCAAGATTAACAACCCCTCCTCTTTTTTCCAGGGCTTCATTTGTAGTATTCGTTATAGCACCGACAATACTTTCACGTTTTTGGGTACCATAACCTACTACTACAACTTCATCCAGCCCGATTAATTCCTCTTCAAGAGAAATTTCAAAAAAAGTATTCCCTCCAATAGGAATTTCTTTTGATGCCATACCAACAAAGGATATAACCAGAGTTTCTGCGTTAGCCGGAATCCTGAGAATAAATCTTCCTTCATAGTTTGTAATTACACCAATAGTAGTCCCTTTAACTACAACTGTTGCTCCTGCCAAAGGCATTTCCTTGTCATCCTTAATTATTCCACTGATCTCTCTGGCGGGCTGGGATGACAATAGTGCAGTTTTAATTTCCTCCGATGAAAAATCAGAGGATTTCATGGCATAAGAAACCTGTGAAAAAGATATTGCCGTAGAGATCATTAGCAATACCAAACAAGTTATCAAAGCCATCATGAACCTAACAAGTTTTCGTTGATTCAATAACTCATTTTTTTCCATACTAATTTTAGATTTAGTTAGATTTAAATTGTAAGAGAAAATAAAAATATTCAAAAAACTACTTTTCATGCTTTAAAGGGGGAAGTGATTTTTTTAAGCTTCTAAATAGAATATTTGAATATAAAAAACACCTAATGCAAGAATATGAAAGAATTATCAGAATTTCAATATCAGAATAAGCAATTTAAATATCTCTTTAGGCAAATAACTGAATATTAATATTTTTTATATCTTTACATTAATAATGAGGCATAAGAAATATTAATGATACTCCATGGTCCAAGCCAGAGCTGCCTATAAATTATCCCTGAAAATAGTAAAAATATTCTACTATGAAATTACAAAAGGATGAGTTATTAATGGAAGTCCAGGAGATCAAAAAAATAATGGATTTGTTATCAGATCTCTTTCCGCTTCGTACATCATATATCTATGCTATTAATGATGACCAGTACACATCGGAAATAGCTGGAAATAATGGTGATTTTCAGGAATATTGCCGGATTGTCCAGGAAGAATTAAAACATAAATGTATTGAATGTGACCGTTATCATTTCAATATGGCCAAAGAAAACAGGGCACCGCTATTATATCAGTGTTATAACGGACTCTATGAAATGTTCCTTCCTTTGTATATTGACAACTATTTAACAGGGTTTTTACATTTTGGACAGGTCAGATCTGAGGAAAACTTTGACGAAATCGCAGAAAAATATTCTTTGAATGAACACTCAAAAATAAGAGAGCTGGAAAAAATATATATTTCGATGCCTGTTGTCAATAAAAAACAATTAATACTAATTGCCAAATTATTTAAACACTATGCTGACCTGATAATTCAAAACAAGCTTGTAGGGATAAGAACTGCCAAGCCTGAATTTTATCTTAAAAAATACGTTGAAGATAATTTTGATAAAGATATAAGTGTACATACAGCCGCAAAATTTGTAGGACGCAGTACTTCATTCGTTACTCATAAATTCAGGGAAATTTATAAAAAAACCTTTCATGAATTTCTTTGTGATAAAAGAATTGAACATGCAAAAGAACTTCTGCGTAAATATTCCATAGAAGAAACCTATCAAAAGTGTGGATATTGCAATCGTTATCATTTCAGTAAAATATTCAAAAAACTTACCGGAAAGACACCTGGTGAATATCAACTGGAAATTCAAGGTTTATAAAAACTTTACCATAGAATTCAGTGATCTTAATTTTAAAAAATAAAACAAAAAAATCTGTTACCAGGGCCGAATAACAGATTTTTTCTAAAGACAAACCTTAAACTTAATTTAATCTATTTGCACAACTTAATAAACTCCTCTGCTCTTTTTTCAATTTCAGTATCAGATGAATTGATATTGATACCCCATCCTGAACCCAGCCCGGCATCAACCACTCCAACACTTATATTTATAGCCCTGCTCAATATATCATCGGTAACAGGATAAGAGCCTTTTGTATGCGGTTGACCTATTTCTTTCAAATGGTTCAATATATGTTCCATATTAGCATATACATGCCAGCCACTATGATCAACTGTTTTTGAACCAAGAGCTTTTGTAATTCTGGCTGCCTTCTCTTTATCATCAAATATGACTGTACATATGGTCCCACATTCTCCTTCAGGATCATTCAGCACTCTAAATTTAAACCCTTTGGCCTCACTTATATATTGTTTAAATTTTCTTTTCTTTTCACGAAGCTTTGAGGTTATATCATCAATTTTTCTTAGTTGAGCTAAAGCAACAGCAGCAGTTAATTCATTTATCCTGAAATTTAGTCCGATAATGTTTCTGACTCCTACTTCAACTCCCAGACGATGAGGTTTATGTCCCTGATCATGATAACCGAAAGCGCTTTCGTAAAGTTTCTGATCATTGGTTGCAACAAGGCCGCCATCGCCACTGTTTATTGTTTTAAACATATTAAGAGAAAAAGCACCGATATTTCCGATTGCTCCTGTTTTTTTCCCTTTATAGGATGCACCTGCAGCCTGACAGCTATCTTCCACTACAATCAGATTGTGCTTCCTGGCAATAGCCATGATCTTATCCATATTACAAGGATTCCCCAGCATATGTACAGGCATTATTACCCTGGTGCAAGGAGTGATCCTTTTTTCAATATCTTCAGGATCCATTGAAAGGCTTTCATCTATTTCACACAAAACAGGAACAAGACCTGCAAAAACACAGGCAGAATAACTTGCAATAAAAGTATATGCAGGGACTATAACTTCATCTCCCGGTTTTAAACCCAATGCCAGTAAAGAAACAAGGATTGATGATGTCCCTGAAGAAGTTGCCAGAGCATAAT
>CAZLXM010000109.1:0-11096 GCA_964563105.1 uncultured Bacteroidaceae bacterium | reverse complement strand
CTGAAGGGACCAACATGTATCCATATTTTCTCAGGAAGGCCGGATATTATTGTAGCAACAACTCCAAGGAGGATTACAACCTGCTTAAGACCAACGATTTGTGGGACGAATCTTCTCCTCAGGCGCACTGGAAAAATCGTTCTCTGAATCAGCCCTTCTTTGCAATCTTTAATTCTACAAAAAGTCATGAGTCCCAAATCCGAAAAAGGCCTCACCGTCAAGTTATTGATCCTGCAAATGTACGGATCCCTGCTTTTCATCCCGATACTCCGGAAATAAGGCAAGACTGGGCACAATATTATGATTGTGTAAGTATGGCGGATGCTGATGCCGGTTTACGTTTAAAGGAACTGGAAGAAGCCGGTCTTACTGAAGAGACTATTATCTTCTATTATGGTGATCACGGCACCGGTATGCCGGGAGGAAAACGCTGGCCTTCAAATCTCGGGCTTCGTGTGCCTGTTGTAGTTTATTTCCCTGAGAAATGGCGTCATTTGGCTCCAAAAGAATATCAGTCCGGAGGTGTTTCTGAGCGGCTGATCAGTTTTGTTGATTTGGCCCCTACCCTGCTTAGTATAGCAGGGATCTCCCCCCCGTCATGGATGCAGGGACATGCTTTTGCCGGAAAATACCAGTCTAAACCAAAAAAATATTTACATGGTTTACGAGGAAGAATGGATGAATGTACGGATCTGGTAAGAAGCGTTACTGACGGCCGTTATGTTTATCTTCGTAATTACATGCCTCATCTGTCTAAAGGTCAGCATGTATCCTATCAGTTTGAAACTCCCTCCACCCGTATATGGAAAGAATTATTTGATGAGGGAAAAACAAATCATGCACAATCCAATTTCTGGACAATCCCTAAAGCACCAGAAGAATTATATGATTTGCAGAATGATCCTGATGAAGTCATTAATCTTGCTTATTCAGAAAAACATAAGGAAATTCTGATGAAATTTCGAAAAGTGCAATATAAGCACGCATTAAAAATCAAAGATACCGGTTTTCTTCCTGAAGGAGAAGTCCATTCCCGCTCACACGGGGCATCACCTTATGATATGGCACGTGCAGGAAGTAATTATCCTTTGAAACGGATCATGAAAGCAGCTGATATTGCATCATTTCTTGATCCGGAAGCATTACCCCGGCTGCAAAAAATGTTGAATGACGATGATAATGCCGTACGTTACTGGGCAATATCAGGAATATTTATGCGCGGGAAGAATGCCGTAAACGCATCAAAGGATTTATTACAGGCAGCACTGGAGGATAAATCTGCTTATGTAAGGATTGCTGCCGCACAAGCCCTGGCAAAATATGGAACTGAAACCGATTTTCAGGACTGTGCCAGCATTTTAGTTGAATTAGCCCCTGCAGATATTCATGGTGTATTTATTTCCATGAGTGCCCTTATGGCTTTGAGGGATCTGAATATACAATCTGCAGCTCAGCTGGCTATAATCAGAAATATGAGTACTACAGGCCCCTCACCTCATGAACGTTATAATTCTTATATACCAAGACTTGTTAAAGAAATTCTTGAATCACCGGCAAAATAAACGATCTTCCCTCCAACTACAGTCATTATCACTTTTGTATCAATAATTTTATTTTCAGAAATTTCCATGATATCATTGTCGAGGACAACAAAATCAGCAAGCTTACCCGGTTCAAGGCTTCCCTTTTCATCTTCCTCGAAGGCAGCTTTTGCCGCCCAAATAGTCATAGCTTTGAGGGCTTCCTCCCGCGTCAGGGCATTTTCCTTTTGAAAACCTTCAGCAGGATACCCTTTGTGATCTTTTCTGGAAATGGCAGCATAAAAGCCATATAAGGGATTAATACTTTCTACAGGAAAGTCACTCCCATTTGGAAGCCAACCATTTGTGTCAAGAAGTTTTTTATAAGCGTAGGCATTTTTGACCCTTTCAGGGCCAAGTCTGTTTTCCGCCCAATACATATCAGATGTGGCATGCGTAGTTTGTATGGAGGGAATAATGGAATATTTTGAAAAAAATGCGAAATCATCAGGATGAATTACCTGGGAATGTTCTATTCTCCATCTTTTATCATTCTTTTCCTTTAAAATATCACCATAAATATGGAGCATTAATCTATTTGCTGCATCACCAATACAATGCGTATTTACCTGGTATCCAAATTTATAAGCAGTTTCACATATCTCTCTGAGCACAGTTTCATTTGTTGTAAACAGGCCGTAATTCTGTTTGTCGTCTGAATAAGGCTCGATTAACCTGGCCCCTCTGGATCCGAGAGCCCCGTCTGCAAATAGTTTCAGGGATCGTATGTGTAAATATTCTGTTTTATGAATCCCTTTATACAAATAGTTTTCCAGATTACTGGTAGAAGGCTGCAACATTGCATAAATCCGCATTTTTAGTTTATCTTCATTATTTAGTTTTTGAATAATTTCAATAATTCTATTGTCAAGGCCAGCATCATGTACAGATGTAAGTCCTGCGGCAAAACAATCAGCCTGCGCTGCGAGCAAAACAGATTCAATTTCCTGCTGAGTAATCGAAGGAATAAATTTACTCACATATTGAATTGCATTATCTATTAAAATTCCGGTCAGCTCCCCTTTTTCATTTTTCACAAATTCTCCTCCATTTACTTTACTATTCTTATCCACCTTACCCATATTCAAAGCTTTACTATTTGCCAGGGCAGCGTGGCCATCAATACGGGTCAGCAATACAGGCCTGTCCGGGAATAATAAATCCAGGCTTGTTTTTTCCGGAAACTGTTTATCTGCCCATCTGTTTTGATCCCAACCCCTTCCTGTAAGCCACAGGCCCGAAGATTTTCCGGCATGATCCTTCATTATTTCCAATATTTCTTCAAATGAATTAGTAGCGGTTAGATCAGCACTTAAAAGATTCTTTCCATAACCAAAAAAATGACAGTGTGCATCAATAAATCCGGGGTATACATAAAATCCTGAAAGATCAATCAATTGATCAGTTCCGTATTTTTTCACTATCTCCCTGGATGAACCTGTTTCAACAATTTTCCCATCCTTAACTGCCATTGCTTCAGCTTTACTAAAACTATTATCAATTGTGTATATGTTAGCGTGAATTATTATCATGTCAGCTTCCTTCTTTAAAGAACAGGAAAAAGAAAGGTTAAGCATTAATACATACAGTAATATTTTATTAAGCATAGAGTAACTGATTATTTAATTATGGATAATTTATTCAAAACCATGATTTTTCATTCGGCTTCCCAGCCTTTCAACAGCCTGCTCAATTGATTGTTCCGGAACTATTATATTGTAATCGCCCCAAAATTCAGGATCTTCAAAACCACTAACCATTTCTGTAAATATTTCGCCTGGTTTGACAACCTCCCTGATTTTAAATTTTCGAATATTTTCAGTATGAATATTTGTTACTGCCATTTCAAATATAACTTTAAAAACCTCAGGTTCAGGAACAGAATAATTTGATTGAAGGAACTTTTTATTCCAGTTACATTTATATTCCAGTTCTGCCCTTGCATGGTTAAGGATCCATTTATCTTCATAAAATTTATAGTTGACTTTATAATCGGCAGATATAACCTCGACCTGGATATTTGAAGGTTGTTTTACTATAAGAAAATCGGCTGCTTTGCCGGCCCCTTCTTCTGTCAGGCTAAATTCCATGGCAGCAATTGCTTTGCTTTGAGCATCAATAAAAATATTTCCCTTATAAAGGGACAGATCAGAATGTGGTTTTTGTTCAAAGGAAATAACGTAAGCATTTCGCTCATTTACCGGGATCATGCCTTTTACAGAATAATCATAACTGTCAAAAATACCGGGTGATAATATTTCTCCGGGATATTTAACTATATCCAGTCGAAATATATTATAAGGCCCGCCCTGCAACTTAAAAAGAACTCTGTCTTTTGGACTGATATGTCTGCTTTTTCTTGCTTTTGAAATTTTTATCCTGTCTGAATCAAAAATTTTGCCGTAACCTGATTTATATACATCAAAAACTGCTTCGGAAACTGAAACAAAATTATCATTATTCTGAACTGTTTCACGATAAAATACAGTTAACAGTGCAGGCTCATTTCCATAATTAGAGGAGACATTTTTCATAACATCCCTTAAGATTTTTAAGGGATTTGACATTTTAATTTCAACTTCCTCAAGAGAATAGACTTCAGGTTCAAGCAGGAATATATTGTCATTCTTTTGCAGGTTACTAACAAGCACTGTCAGGGTTTGATATGCTATATTTGATATCTGCAATTTAGCTTTTCTGTAGGCATAAGGTATTTTGATGATAAATACACCGTCTGAATTTGATACTGTTCCGATATGTGTGCCAAAAACAAGAATATTTGCATAACTGACAGCCTTTCTGGTTATTTTATCAAGGACTATCCCTGAAATTTCCTGGTATAATGTATCTTGCTGAGGCGAAAAGTGATGCTCAGGTTTACTTAATTGCTTAAGCTCATTTCCAAACCCGTTTATAGTGATAATAACAAGGCAGATAAACCCTGTCAGCATAAAAGTCAGGTTGATCCGGGTTTTCATTTGAAAGAGCATAAATATTGTACAAATTTATTAAAAATTCCTGTTCTTATGACAGGATATAAATTATTTATCCATGATCAAAGTATATTCTAAATATGGTAAATTCTTTGTATAAATTTTGCACATTTGCAGTTAAATTAATACTTATAACAAAATTCTAAATTGTTTGTATTTTTAAGCGCATAAACTATTATTTTTAACTATGAATCTTCTCCCTTTTCAGAAATCATCCTGTTTTCCGTTATTTTTAGCTGCCGATCTTATTTTGGCTGCTGGTTGTTCAGGAAACCGTGAAAAGCAAGTTTTTCCAGAAAAACCAAATATTATTGTGGTAATGATTGATAATGTTGGTTATCCTGAATTTGGCATTAACGGGAATAAGCTTGTAAAAACACCAAATCTTGACAATTTTGCTACTGAAGGTATTCAGTTCAGTCATTTTTACAGTACCCCCATGAGTGCCCCCACGAGGGCAAACATCATGACGGGCCGTTATCATTATCGTACAGGTATTATCCATACATCACGCGGGGGAGCAAAAATGCACGGAGATGAAATTACCATTGCTGAAATGCTTAAAGAACAAGGATATGTAACCGGAATATTCGGCAAATGGCACCTTGGGGATAATTATCCGATGCGCCCGCAGGATCAGGGATTTGATGAGACACTAGTGCATAGATCAGGCAGGCTGGGACAGGTTCCTGATTTCCCCAATAGTTATATTGACCCTAAATTATGGGAAAATGGAAAATATGTTCAAAAACAAGGTTATTGTACTGATATCTTCTTCAGTGCTGCCATTGACTTTATAGAACAACAAAAAAATAAGCCATTTTTTATTTACCTTCCTTCAAATATTGCCCATTCAAGTTCGGAAGTGAGGACAGAAGTACCTGAAGAATACAGTAAACCTTATCTTGACCAGGGATTAAAATACAGAATTGCCACGGCTTTAGGAATGCTTAATAATTTTGATGAAAATTTCGGCCGCCTGATTGCAAAATTGGATGAATTGAAATTAAGAAAAAATACTCTTGTCATTTTCCTGAGTGATGACGGAAATGTTTTGATAAATCCCACCGGATTAAGAGGCAGAGGCTACTCCTCAACCTATCAGGGCAGTATTCATGTGCCATGTTTTGTTCAGTGGCCGGGGCAGTTGAAAGGAGGTATAACAATTGATAAGATGGCTCATCATATTGATATTTTACCCACTATATTAGATATAACAAAAATTGATAAAAAGCCGGGGCATATTATTGACGGAGTCAGTCTTCTCCCATTGCTTAAAGGTGATTTTAACAATTGGCCGGACAGAAAATTATTCCTGCAATGCACACGCGGTATTAAACCTTCACGATACAACAATAGTGCTGTTATAACAGAAAGATACAAGCTTATTGGAAACCCCGGAACTTTTGAGAATCCCGGAGGGCCGGATTCAATGAAGGAACCGGTATTTGAACTTTATGATCTTATTGAAGACCCAAATGAAACTACCGATCTTGCTGACAAGTATCCGGAAATCCTTGAAATGTTAAGGTCTGAATATGATAAATGGTTTGATGATATGAAAAATACCAGACAATTTGCACCCGGTGTTATACATATCGGATCAGACAAGGAAAACCCAACATATCTTTCACGTTATCAGGATGCAACTTATGTCGATAAAACTCCGTCAGGATGGCCTGTATTTATTGAAAAAGAGGGTAAGTATGAGGTTAAAATAAACAGAGGTGATTCTTTGGGAAAAGGCAAATTATGTGTTGAATTGAACTCTGTTCTTTTACAACAAACTTTAAACGAAGGTGAAGATATGGCCTTTTTCAATCTGCCGACCGGTGAGTTTTTTATTAATATTTATGTTAAAGATGAAGGCAAAGAATATATCCCGAGAGCAGAAGAAGATCTTATTGGAGATGTGATTATCAGGCATCTGACTGAATAATATCGAAAAAAGAGGATTTTTGATTCGACAATATTCAATTAAAGATTTTCTTATAAATATCAGCCTGTTTTACAATGATTTACATTTTTCCCATAAAACAAAACATTCCTGATTTTGTTATTTTAAAAGCTAAAATCAAGCAGAATTATGGATTTACAAATCAAAAACAAGTTATTTGTCATTACCGGTGCCACCAGCGGCATGGGAAATGCTATCGCCAGAAGATTACTTGATGAAGGGGCCTGTCTGATCCTTAATGGCAGGAGGCAGGAACTTCTGGATAAATTAAGTAAGGATCATCCTGGTAAAATCCATAGTATTCAGGGAGACATAAGAAAAGAAGATACGATAAATGCTTTAGTTAAATTAATTGATAACAAAAAACCTGATGGCCTGTTACTTAATGCCGGAGGACCTGTTACCGGTGCTTTCAGGGATATTTCCATGCAGGACTGGGATAGTGCCTATGAACTCATAATCAGATGGAAGGTAGATCTTCTGCAGAAAATACTGCCAATATTTGAATCACATTCATATGGCAGGATATTATTTATTGAAAGCATTTCTGTTAAGCAGGCCATTGACAATCTGGTACTCAGTAATTCTCTGAGATTAGCTTTGGTAGGGTTATCAAAATCCCTTGCTTTGGAATATGCGGCTAAAGGAATAACAGTAAATGTAATGGCTCCGGGCTCACATAATACATCAGCTATTGAAAGAGTTATTTTAACCAGAAGCAAGATAAAAAACATCAGTCCGGAAGAAGCGAAAGAAGAGATTATACAGGAAATACCTGTTAAAAGATTAGGTGATCCGGATGAATTGGCATCTTTTGCTGCATGGCTCCTTTCTCCCTTATCCGGATTTGTTACCGGACAAACTTTTAATATGGATGGTGGTATAAGCAGGTTCAGTGTTGACTGATAGTTTTCTAACATTTATTTCTTATTTTTTATTCGTTAATTTTTTATTCTTTATACTCTGAAAACCATATTAGCGGAACTTTCGATAAAAAAATCATCCAAAATGATCCCTTATAATTTAATTTCCTGTATTTATATCAAATATATCTTTCATTTGATAAAACAATACAGTTTGTAGCTTGTTTATAATATACTAAAATTCAATCCCTTGTAAATATGATAACTGATTTTACCCAAAATCCTGATATACTTAAGCTGGTAGAAAGAGCAAAAGAAATCAGGGCTGAAAATAAACGCTTTTCCGACACTGAAGATTCCAATGGAAATCAATATGTAGATTTAGTTCAGGAAGGCGGTGGTGTTTTAGGTATAGCGCTTGTCGGCTATACTTATATCCTTGAAAGTGCCGGTATTCGTTTTTTCAGTCTTGCCGGAACGTCTGCAGGTGCAATAAATACTTTAATGATTGCTGCATTAAAACCATTAGGTGAAGCTGTATCGGAGAGTATAATTGAAGTTTTGAGCAATAAAAATCTTTTTGATCTTGTTGATGGAGACCGGAATATAAAACGTTTGATCCAGAAGGCCACGGAAAAAGGAAAGGGTCTTGGTTGGGATATTGCACTGAATGCAATAAAGATCTACAACATTTTAAAAAATAAACTGGGGATAAATCCCGGGAATGATTTTGAAAACTGGATATCTGCAGAGTTGAATAAGGTTGGGATTAATTCTTTACAAGATTTGAATGACCTGAGAGAAAAATTGCCTGCAGGATTGAAGAATGTTGCAGATGAAACAAATAGTGTTTATTCATCCCGGATTGCGATTATCACTTCAGACATTAGCACACACACTAAAGTTGAATTCCCTTCGATGGCTGAGTTATATTGGAAAGATCCATTGTCGGTCAGTCCCGGAAAATTTGTACGTGCTTCTATGTCAATACCATTCTTTTTTGAGCCTTTTATTATAAAGGACATTCCTGATGCAGGACAATCAAATCATCCCAAATGGGATAAGCATGCGAAATATTTCGGTGAAATCCCTCCTTTTGTAAGATTTGTTGATGGCGGAATGCTTTCCAACTTTCCTATTAATGTTTTTCATCGCAGGGATAGGAAACCCCCGAGATTACCCACTTTTGGAGTGCGTTTAAGTACCTACAGAGAAGATTTCAGTAAAACAGATTCTATTTTTGGTATAAGCGGTGCCATGATAAGTACCATGAGGCAGATACATGATTATGATTTTCTGCTTCAGCATCCGGATTATAGCCGACTTATATGTCGTATTGATGCGGACAAAGAATTTAACTGGCTAAACTTTAATATGAACAGAAAGGACCAGGTTTCACTTTTCACTCTTGGGGCGCGTAAAGGTCTTGAGTTTCTTGAAAAATTCAATTGGGAAGAATATAAGGCAGTACGAAAGGGAATTATCTAAAAAATCAGGCTTAAGTTGATTTTTATCCCTATTTTTAAGCCTTATCCAAAATAAAAAATGAAAAGGCCAAAAGGAACAGAAACAAGTAATTTTGGGACAAAAGGCAGAGTGAACCATAACAGCTCAGGATTTTACAATTCAAGGCTTTATAATGAACTTAAAGAAAACACAAATCCTGATAAGGCCGAAAATGATTTTCCCGATGAATTTATAAATAAGATTATTTTGGGTTCGGCTGAAAACATGGTTGAATTACCTAACAATTCTGTTCATTTAATGATCACCTCACCTCCATATAATGTAAACAAGGAATATGATGAGGATTTGTCGTTACAGGAATACCTTCAATTTTTAAAGGATTCCTTTAAGGAAACTTACAGGGTACTTGTAAATGGCGGCCGTGCCTGTATAAATATCGCTAATATCGGGCGAAAACCATATATCCCACTATCTTATTATATTTCCAAAATAATGACAGATATTGGATTTAATATGCGCGGGGAAATTATCTGGAATAAGGCAGCAAGTGCAAGTACATCTACTGCATGGGGAAGCTGGCAAAGTGCTACAAATCCAATTTTACGGGACATTCATGAATATATTCTGATATTTTCAAAAGGTGATTATAAAAGAGAAAAGGGAAATAAAGAAAATACAATTTCCAGGGATCAATTTATGGAGTGGACCAGGTCAATCTGGACAATGAAGGCTGAAAGTGCCAGGAGGACAGGTCATCCGGCCCCATTTCCCGAAGAATTACCTTTCAGGTTAATACAACTTTATTCTTTTAAAGGAGATATTATTCTTGACCCTTTTATTGGAAGCGGCACAACCGCCATTTCTGCTTTAAAATCTGAGCGGAAGTTTGTTGGATATGAAATAAATGAAAAATATATTGAGCTGGCAATTGAAAGGATTGGATCCGTATCAGGTAAAAGATTCTGATTCCTGAAGCTTTATATTAATCCTTACTCACATTCATTCACTGCGAAATTCCCTCACAAAAAGTTCTTTATTCTGAACATTTTTGTCTATTTGGAATTACTTATGCATTTTGTTCTTTCCTAATTCTAAAGAATAATTCTTGAAAAAGATGTTCTTTGAAACCAAATATCCTATTTACTCTTATTGTTTTATCAATAATATCTCATTTTATAAAAAATAAATATTACCAGACAAGCAGTTTTTTAAAAATAAACAATGATTTATTGTATCTATACATTCATTATTGCAAATAAACATCATAATAATCATGAGAGTATCAAAAATTGAACATCATTGTGAACAAAGGATTAAACTTGACTTTGAAATTAATATTCAGAATGTTAGTAAAATCAAGCAAATAAAGGGTGCCAGATGGAGCAAAACGCTTAAGACCTGGCATATACCTTACACTAAAGAAGCTTATAATGAATTGTGCAGGAACTTTAATAATATAATTTTGCCAGACACAAACGTTAATAAAAGATCCGAAAGTTTGGAAACGGTTCAATCTTTTGTATCTGAAAAGGTGAAAAATATTAGATCTGCACCATTCACCAATACAAACAAAGTGAATATAGAAATTACCGGCAATAAGATCTTTGTAAAGATGAAAAAAAATGATGATGATATTCGCTTTTTAAACAGTTTAAAATATTCCAGATGGAATGGTCATTCCAGGCTTTGGGTAATTCCAAATTATCCAGGGAATCTGGATTTATTGAAAGACTATTTTTTAGAGCGGCTTGAACAAATAACAATACATGAAAATTTTCAGGTAAATACAGGAGAAGAAAAAAGAATTGTCAAAAATACAGAATTGTTGATTATTAAAACAAAGACAGGAAGGTTAAAACTCATCTTCGCGTTTAACAAAGTATTGATAAATCATATAAAGAAAATTCCAATGTATAGTTATGATAAAAAAAATAAATGGTGGAGCATTCCTTATTCTGAACGTTTTTATCAGGAAATTCAAAGATGTGCTTTTGATGAAGGGATGAAAATAATATACGAAGAAGAGCTGTCAGCTGAAAAAGGATCAGAAAAGATCAAAGCTTCTGACTTGCCCGCTTATCGGTCATGTCCGGAAGAAATGATTTTAAAATTACGTGAACTGAGGTATAGTGAAAGGACAATCAGGGTTTACAAATCGATGTTTGAAGAATTCATTAATTATTACTTAAGTTTCGCACTTGTTTATAATGTGCACATAATTAAATGGTTATTCATA
>CAZLXM010000108.1:0-11398 GCA_964563105.1 uncultured Bacteroidaceae bacterium | reverse complement strand
CGAATGATATAGAAAGCATTTCGGTTTTAAAAGATGCTGCTTCATCAGCGGTTTATGGATCACGTGCAGCTAATGGTGTAATACTGATAACTACAAAATCAGGAAAAGGAGAAACGAAAACAAGAATTAATGCAACTGCTTCCTACTCTGTTGAACATCCCACAAAAGCCTATCAGTTCATGGCTGATTATCCAAGGGCGCTTACCATCCATCAGAGGGCTGCAGCCGTAAATACTTTGCCGTCAAATTTTATTTACCGTGATGGTACAATAGATCAGTGGATGGCATTGGGTATGATTGATCCTGTTCGTTATCCAAATACTGACTGGTGGGATATTATTCTCAGAAACGGGATTGTCCAGAATTATAATATTTCCGCATCCGGTGGTTCTGAAATGTCAAATTTCTTTATTTCTGTTGGTGTAATGGATGAGAAGGGGCTACAACTCAATAATGACTACATAAGGTATAATGCCCGTTTTAATTATGATGCCAAAATCAGGCATAATATAAATGCAGGCGTAAAATTTGCCGGTAACTGGTCAGATTTTGATTATTACCTCGAAGAAGGTTTTACCGGTGATTACTCTGGCGGTCTGGATATGTACGCAGCTATTGCAGGAATACTTCCTTATGATCCCGAAACCGGGCTTTTTGGAGGAGTTATGGCTTACAATGAAAACGTCCAGGCATATAATCCCTATACATTCTATATTAATAATCTAAATCATCAAAACCGTAAAGAAGCAAATGCGAGTGCATATATGGACTGGTCCCCTTTGAAAGGCCTGACCGGACGTGTTGAATATGCGTTGAATTATTATAATCAGTTTAGATGGCTGGCTAATACTCCAAACCGGGCCTTTAATTTCCAGACCGGAACATGGGGGGCAAGGATATACGTCGGAGAAAATGCCGGTGTATCAAATTACATTAACACAGGATATAAAACTCAGTTAACAGGAAGGTTGAACTATGATCTGAATATCGGGCAGTATCACCATATCAATGCGATGGCTGCATATAGTGAAGAATTCTGGTATGACAGGAATCTACATGCGAGCCGGAATGACCGCCTTCATCCCTCATTACATGAACTAAACTCTGCTCTTACTTCCATAATTTCCAATTCCGGAGGTTCTATTACAGAAGGTCTTCGTTCAGTTATTGGACGATTGAATTATACTGCATTCAATAAATATTTGTTTGAAGCTAATTTCAGATATGACGGATCATCTAAGTTCCTGCCAGGTTATCAATTTGGCTTTTTCCCTTCTGCTGCTCTGGGATGGAGATTTAGCGAAGAAAGTTTTTTCTCACCAATAGCAAGCAGAATTAATCTTTCAAACGGAAAATTACGGACTTCATATGGGAGCCTTGGGAATAACAGTGGAGTTGACCGGTATGAACAGCAGGAAACCCTTCTCGCAAGCAATTATTTTATTGGAGGAACAGCGCAAAAAGGATTTGTTAATAATAAAATGGTAAACAGGAATCTTACCTGGGAAACTACTACTGTTTTTAACATTGGACTTGATCTGGGATTCTGGAGAAATAAATTCTCTATGGAATTGGATTATTATAATCGTTTGACCACAGGCATGAACCGCCCCTCAGATCTGTCAAATCTGCTTACAGGCGCTTATACTGCTCCTAGAAGAAATATCGGGAACTTACGTAATCGGGGAATTGAAGGTAATTTTATGTGGAGGGACGGAATCGGTGAATTTAATTACATGATAAGGGCCAATGCTTCTTATAATGCTACCAAATTGGAAAAATGGAATGAATTCCTGCCAAGAGGAACTGCTTTTCTCAATATGCCATGGCGATTTACATATAGTTATGTAGATAAAGGAATTGCCCAAACCTGGGCAGATATTTATAACTCAACCCCACAAGGCGCATCTCCAGGTGATCTTTTACGTGAAGATTTAAACGGCGACGGAAGAATTGACGGCAACGATATGAAAGCCTATCCTCATAGTCTGCAATACAGGCCAACCACAAATTATGCTTTAAATGCTGATTTCTCCTGGAAAGGTTTTGATCTTTCAATTCTTTTCCAGGGAACTGCAGGAAGAAAAGATTTCTGGTTAAACAACTATAAAAACCTGAACTTTGCTGTAACACATTATGCTTCTACCTGGGACCACTGGAACAACCCCTGGAATGTTGATAACCGGAATGGCTTATGGCCACGCCTGGGCGGAAGCAATAATGCACTTAATACTACATATTGGCTTGATGATATGACTTACCTGCGTTTAAAGAATTTACAACTGGGTTATTCCTTACCTCAAGGCTCAATAAAAAGACTGGGGATCAGTAATATCAGGATATATGGTTCAGGAGAAAACCTGTTTACATTCACCAGATATCGCGGGCTTGATCCGGAGAAGCAAACCTATGTAAATGAGGTTTATCCCCTTAATAAAGTTTTTTTAATCGGAATCAATATTGGAATTTAATATTTTGTGATTATGAAAAGATATATATATAGATTAACAGCAATTCTGTTCATTGCAACCTTAGTGTTTCATACTTCTTCTTGCAAACGGGATTTGCTGGACCAACAACCAACTCAGGAGTTAGGATCTGCCGCTTTTTGGAAGACGGAAAATGATGCTACTTACGCATTGATGGGAGCTTATTCATCAATACGTCCGATTTTTGACCGGGAATATCATTGGGATGGTCTTGCCGAATTCCTCAGAGTATATAATACAGGAGCTGCTCCTATAAGTTTTACTGTGAATAATCCGGGTAATTTCGGGGCAGGCGCTGATGCAGTATGGGTGGCATGTTATGGTGGTGTAAGCCGTGCCAACTATGTTATTCATAATGTTTCTAAAATGCTTTCGAATGCTTCTCCTGATTCACGTGTTAAACTTGAAGCAATTATCGGAGAAGCAAGGCTTCTCAGAGGAATGGTTTATTTCAGGCTGATTGCAATGTATGGAGATGTTCCATATTTTGGAAATATCATTTTGGATAACTCTGAAGTCGCTTCCCTTTCAAGACTGCCTATTGCACAGGTTAAAGATTCCATTCTGGCAGATTTTACCTATGCTGCAGAAAAACTCCCTGACAGACCAGGTGCAGTTGGAAGGGCAGCAAAACCTGCCGCATTGTCATTCCGTGGAAAACTTCAGCTTTATTGGGCATGTTGGAATGAGTTTGGATGGCCGGAGTTAGAAACATTTACCCCAAGTATCTCTGAGGCAAATGCCGCCTATGCTGCAGCTGCAAATGATTTTAATAGTGTTATCAATGACTTTGGATTAAATCTTTTCAGAGGAGGAGAACCAGGTGTATGGGGAACCATGGGTAATGCTGAAATACTTCCTAATTATTACTATATGTTCATTCCCTCAACCGGGAACCCAAATACAGACGGTGAGATGATAATGGTTTTTACTCACGGGGGTACTGGTACCGGGCAAAGTGAGGAATTGATGCGTGTTTTTACAGGGCGCTCAATTGAGGGTTCACAAAATCAGGTAATACCACGGTTTGAAATTGCCAACCGTTATCAGTCAACAATAACGGGAGATTTTTGCGAACCTTTGATCCCAATGAACCCAAATACTAACCCAAATGCAAGGACTGCTCTAAACTCTGCACTTAATCCTGAAAGTTATGCTAATCGCGATTACAGGATGAAAGGTACCCTCCTGTGGGATTATGAAATGATCATGGGAATCCTCACATTAAAAGAAACAGGCTTTGTTCCATTTATTTATAAGATGTGGGGCGCAACTACCACAATTAATAGTGTAACTTACACAACTTTTAATGATGGTGGTACGAATGCTACAGGTTATGATTTTAGAAAATTTATACGTAATTATGCAGGACAGGGTAGAAGTGAAGGCGATTACAACTGGCCTGTTATGAGGCTCGCTGATGTATATTTAATGTATGCCGAAGCTACTAATGCAATTAATGGCCCGCAGGCAGATGCGATTGCTTTAGTGAATAAAGTTCGTCGCCGAGGGAATCTTCCCGAATTAAAACCTGAAAAAACCGCAAGCAAAGAAGTGTTTTTTGATGCGATTGAACAGGAAAGAATAATTGAACTATATGCAGAAGGACAAAGAGGATGGGATTTAAGACGATGGAGGGCACTTGAAAGAGTATGGGGGCCTCCTTATGGTGAAGGAAAATGGACCATTGATACATGGGGGGCTAACCAACAGAGATTTTTTTATAATGCATCAGAACTTGTCTACCAAAGATGCTATATATTCAGGATACCTGAAAGTGAACGGGAAAGAAATCCTAATCTTACACAAAATGCCCCATGGCGTTAATTAATCCTTAACTTATTATGTTATGAAAAAATACAATTTAAAAACAATGAAAAAATATATTTCATTTATTCCATTCCTGTTCCTTATTGTTTCACTTGCGATCAGATGTTCTGAAAACTTTCCTATTGATGAAGACGGATTGTTAATAACTGAAAGAACAGATTGTTATGTGAGTAACTTTGAGTTATTGGGAACTGATTTCCAAACAGTAAGGACAAAAGCAGCAGTCATTGATACAGTTGAACAAAAGATTGAAGCTGAAGTATTTTTTGGTACCGATCTTAAAAATCTTTATCCACAGTTTTCCCTTGCAACCGATTGTAAACTCGAACCTAAAATTACCGGAAAAGTTGACTTTTCTGACCTGAGCCATCCTAAGCAATGGACAGTGATATCCGGTAACCGGAAGATAAGGAAAACTTATACTGTTTACATAACTGTTCAAGCAATACCTTAAAACTGATGAATTATGAAAAAATATTTTATTTTATTTACTTTAGTTTCCCTTGTTTTATTGGTGTCATCATGCAAGGAAGAAGAATATTCAATTCCGGAATTGCCATCAGATCTTCAGAATGATTGTATTAAACATTCCCTGGGCCCGACCGTGGCAGGTACAGACATGGTTTTTGCCTATGCTATGGCACTAAAGCCCGAAAAAGGGAAACTTGTTTCAGCACAGGTTGAAGCAACCATTGCCGGTGCTGCAGGAACCTATCTCGCTCACCAGTCTTTACATACTAATGCTTCAGGTGTCAACATCGGTGTAACTGTTGGTGACCCGTCAGTTACAACTGGTCAGACTACAGTAGTGACATTCAATGTTGATACCTGTGCTGCTACTTTACGTTATTACTACAAAGTTCCTGATGAAGCCAAAGGGAAGAAAGTTTCATTTAAATTTTCGGCCCGGGCGAGTAATGGACAAACAGTATCTATAACTATGGGGCCATACGAGGTGAGAAATATGGACATGAAATTAGATATGCTTGCAATAAGTGATTCAAGATGTTTCTTATCTATTGCTGATATGGCAGTATACGACGCTACAGAAGCAGCAGCTAATCCTGGAAAGATTGATTTGGTTTATCTTTTTAGAAGTATTCCGGGGATAACTTTTAATCATTCGCTAGTTTCACCCTCAGCTGACCCGGAATATATAAGAGATGTTGTATTACCCTCCGGGCTTACCAATGTTACAAAAATTTTTAAAGCCTGGAACGTACAGGATCAACAATTGGCCCGCCTTCAATTTGGCGTTTTTGTTGACGACGAGGATTTCAAAAAAATGAATTTTACGGGGGCTTCCGACTTTGCGATAAACATAAAAGCTGAAGCAGGAATTTGGGCAGAAACCAGTGATGGTAAATATAGAGCATATATATTTATAAACAAAATAGATAACGTTAACAAACAGATAACATTAAGTGTAAAAAGGCTGCAAATGAAATAAATATTTCCCGGGTTATGATTATGAGTTGATTTAATATAATTATTACCAGGAATTTAATATTGAGTTCACTCTGAAAGGATTTGTATTTATATGTGTTGATGGCTATTGCAGATTATTATTCTAATATTTCCTGCTTGTTTTTATAAATCATTATTTACTTGTAAAAGTTATCTTTGCAGAGTGGGCTCAATATTTTTTTAAAAAATTAAATATGACCAGGTTTTATTTTCTTCAGATTCTTAAAGCAATTGTTCCTGTCTTGCTGATAAGTTTAATTATTTCATGTGGAAACAATGAAAAAAAGAAAATTTATGATGATAATATTAAATTAGGAGATTGGTCTCCTCATAAGGGAGGTTGTGGAGGTGTATTTTTCAAAGCACAGAAAGGTCCATTAATAATAGAATTGGAGAAACGAGACCTTTTTCCTGATAAAAGTAAAGCGGCGCTCCGGGCTGTTTTTCTTGCTCCCGATCGTCAGGTTATTCTTGATAAATTAATCTCAGATGATTTACAACAAAGCTTTTCCGGTGATAATCAAAACCAGAGATTAAGGATATCGACAAATGTTAAACAGCCTGGAATTTATGCACTGATGATAACTATTGCATACGACAGGTACGGAGAAAATACAAGCTGGAGGTTTCGGACAAATTGTGAAAAATATGTGATTGAAACTTCTCGCGGACACCGTGATGCCCATCATGATGAACCCATCGTTTTGCATGATCCGGAAAGGGAAGCTCAAATTTGTTTCCTGCCTCAGGCCGGCCCCTTTAATATTAAAATTAACAGTCTGCCAAATGGTGTCGAACCTTTAAAAATTAAAGATGCGAAAAACTCTGAAATTGCAGTTTTGACAGTAAAGAATAATTCTGTTAATCATACCTTTCAGGATATTCAGTCTTTTAGTGCACCATGGAGCCTGCACCTGTCCAAAGCTCAAGCCATAATTGATATTGAAGGAGTTACAAGATGGGAGAAAAATTACAGGTCAGATTTTTTTACAGATTATCCTGAAGGCGCCTTTTGGGCAACTGCTATTGATAATTGGTTTCCAATATGCGAAAACCGCTGGCTCATTACCCCTAATAATCTTACCGTTTATGGGAAACCCGGAGAGAATTGTTCAGCCTCTTTCAAAGTCCATAACAATGGTACTAAACCTGAAGAGCTTAAATTAAAGCTTAAATTTCCCGATAAAGGATGGGATGTTAAATTATCTGCCAAACAATTAAAACTTGAACCAGGAGAAGAAAAAGAAGTCATACTGACCTGGGATGCCTTAGCTCATGACAGGACAGTCCATTTACAGGTAGTTACCAAAGATTTTACAAGCTATTCAACTCTTTTTGCCAGGTCAGGAAAATCTCCTGTAAGTTCTCCCCTGGAAATGCCGCTTGTTCTAAAGCCTTATGAGCATGAAAATGAGCAATTTGGATATTTGCCTGCTTATCCGGGCTATTGTCAGGTTTATTTTAATGAAAAAAATATTCCATTTTTCAGGACTTCCAATGGAATTACATTACTTGAAAATGGTCAATGGGAAAATAAGGAATTTCCCGCTTCAATTTACACACCTGTTGCGGGCGGCCTGACAAAAGTTGCTTTTGATTCTGACGGAGATATATACGGGATAGCAATGGATCAGAATAAGCCCGTATTATTACACTCAAAGGATGGTGGTAATACTTTTGTCTTTCATTCGATTCCTGGAAATAAGCCTGGAAATTCATTTGATATCGAAGAGTTTTCAGGGCATAATATAACTGTTGGCCCGCCGCCAATTATGAGATATACACAAACACACATTGATAAGAATATATTTTGGAGAAGATATGGCGATCTGGAACTGATCTTAGCCAAAAAAACTGATAAAGGAATTGAATGGGAAGACCCGGTTCTGATTTCCGGATATTGCCTTGGGGTTTCTTCACATTCCGGAATACCTTCAGCTGTTGTGTCCCGCGGTTCAAAAATATTCATGGTTTGGGGAGAAGCAACTGATCCGGATATGAATGTCCCCGGTGTGCCTGTGTATGTCACTGAATATGATACAAAAACAGGAAAACTTCATAAGCCCGTTTTAACAGGATATGGCCCTCCGGCTAATGATATACACAATATATCAACAATTACTATTGATAGTGAAGGATATTTACACGTTTTATCAGGAACCCATGGCCGGCCATTTCAGTATGCTAAATCACTCAAGCCAGCCAACACACAGGAAGGTTGGACTAAACCTGAACCAATCATGATAGCTGAAGGTAATCAATCTACTCAAACATATGTAGGTTTGGTCACTGCTCCTGATAATACTTTACATATAGTCTTCAGATTATGGCGTTATAATACAAAATATTTTCCAAACGACTATTTTGCTTCATTGGCTGCCATGTCCAAAAAGCCGGGCGAAGCCTGGTCGGGCCCACAACTTCTGGTTGTCGCTCCGCTTACTCATTATAGCAATTATCGACATCGTCTGACTATTGACCGGAAGGGCAGATTATTTGTTTCATACGATTATTGGTCAACTTATTGGTTTTATAGAAATGATCGTAAAAATATCAGCAGGACTTTGATAATGTCGCCGGATAACGGGCAAACATGGAAACTGGCTGATGACAATGATTTTTTACCAGTTTTGTAAAATAGAAGTTAATTTTGATTTAATTTCAGTTTCATTAGGGATTTTCGCAAAATGCGAAGTATTTTAATAATATTGACAGAATATAAAGCTTACTTTTCCTGTTTTTTCTTTTTCAATTGATTTTTTCAACAAGGTATCAGGATTTGTTAATAAACCATTGATTTTTGGGCATAGCTATCCCATGGGCTATTATTTTTCTCTGATCTTCATATTTTCCTGCCCGTCCTTTTCTCACAAAATTGGTAATGACCTTTTGTTGAGTACACCATTTTTCTTATATAGTATTTCTCAGGAAAACGAATATGAATGCCATACCGGTCTTCAATCTTGTCCTGCTCACCTGTTAATATTCACTAAAAGTATACCACTTTTAGTGAATATTAGTGGTATACTTCTTTTAACAGTCACAAAGATTGTTTCAGCGGCCTGCCCCACTGCCCCTGGTTGTTGCCGGCCGGTGGGCCCTGATACCGTTCGCGGCGCCCTGCATTTTTGCAGCTGGCCTGGCCTGCATGGCTGATCCCCGGGTTTTGCCTTGTACCCTTGCCGGCGGATTAACAGCCTGGCTTTTGCCGCTACGGTTCTTGCCTGCCGCTGTCCCGGGTGAATAGCCCCGGGCAGTTGCCCTGTTTGCCCTGCCGACCTGCCCGCCGGCAAGGGCGGGCTGATGAATCTTATCCCTTGAACGGGTCTGCTTCATTAACGGGTCGCCAATCGGGTCCTGCTGATGTATCTTCTCCCTTGAACGGGTCTGCTGCATGATTGGATCACCTGACGGATCCTGTGTCCTGAGCTGTTCTCTTTCCTGTTTCCTGGTCATTAGCTGGTCAATCTCCGGTGCCTGCTCATTAGCCACGATCTGCTGCCGGGCCTTAGTCCTGATCTCTTTTTTGGTCTTAATCCGTTTTTCAGGTTCTGACGACTGTGCAATGACGCCGGCACTTATCAGAAGTGCTGCAGCGCCTAAGAAAAATAACTTTTTCATTTTTGTTCTGTTTATTGTATTAATGTCTTGTTACAGATCAAAAATACACCCGTGAAGATGAAGTTACAGTGAAATTCAGGGGAAAAAGAAAAAAAACTGCGTCCCCTTGCCCGGATCTGACAGGACTCTGATTTCAATATCATGAAAATCAGCAATTGATTTGGTGATTGCAAGACCAATACCGGTGCTTTCTCCTTTCTTTCCTGATCTGCTGCTGAAGCGTGTAAAGAGCTGGCTGAGCTGTTCGGGCAGCATTCCCTCGCCATTGTCGCTGACAGATACTTCAAACCGGCCTTCCTTCCTCCGGGCTGCGATCTCAATCGCTCCACCCTCAGGGGTATGCCTGACAGCGTTGTTGACAACATTAAAAAGCATTGAGAAAAGGAGTGACCTGTTGGCCTTTTCCATTATATAGCAGGCATCACATAAAAGAGTTATGTTCACCCTGCCGTCGTCAGCCATAGGAGCCAGTTCTCCCGTTACTTCCCTTACCAGTTCACAGATATCAACGCTATCCTCTCTAAGGTACTGGTTGCTCTCGAGCCTTGCAATCATCAACAGTGAGTTGACCAGTGTCTTGAGCCGGTGCAGTGTCCTGAGCGATTCCTCAAGAGCAGTCTCCGTTGCCGGGTCAAGGTTCTCAGTGAGGAGCATATTCTCAAGCTTGCTGCGCAGCACTGAGACAGGAGTAAGCAGTTCATGGGAAATATTAACGGTGATCTCCTTTTCTTTCATGAACAATTCGCTGATCTTTTTCATCATCTTCCTGAGAGTGTTGTCAAGCTGCAGAAAGTCTTCGGTTGATGTAATCAGTGGTCCGGCCGTGTAGAAAGATGAAGAGGAGACATCCCCGAGCCTGCCTGTGATGACCTTGAGGGGCCGCAGCAACCTGACCGTATATGTCAGATCAGAGAAGAGTGTGACAGTAATGAAGAGTGCAAGGAATACCAGGATGACATTCCGGATATGCCTGGCTGAAGTGGTGATACTTGACAGGCTCCTGCCGATCTCCAGCAGATATGAAACACCGTCAATCTTCAGGGAGTAGTGAAGCACCCGGTAATCAATTACCTCATCATCAATACTCCTTCGGGTGACGTCAATGAAGTTCCACTCTTCATCATCATCAGCTTTTTCAAGGCTGATGTACTCCTCCCTCAGGATATTGTAACTGCCGAATGCTGTTGCACTCTCAATGTTGATGAAGGGCTCAATGCCTACCTCCGAGATGAGGTTGATGACCTCCTCGCGCTTGTATATCAGGTCGTTGTCTGCCAGCCTGATATTGATGTGCTCGATTATCAGCGGAAGGAAGGCGATGAACAGGGCTGAAAAGATCAGCTTTGAAAGCAGGTTGAAGAGTGCGAGTTTTGTCTGGAGTTTCATTATGCCACGAATAGTCATTTGTTCTCATCACTTATCCTGTAGCCCGCCCCCCTTACTGTTTCCAGCCATGGCGATGGATTATGGGCATTAAGTTTTTTTCGGATATTCATGATGTGAACGTCAATGAAATTACTGTCATACTGATCATCGAGAGTATTCCCCCATAAGTGTTCATAGAGCTGGTGCCGCGTCATGACCTTGTTCCTGTTGATAGCCAGGTAAAAGAGCAGGTCAAATTCCTTTTTGGTTAGCTCCACTTCCCGGTCGCCGAACATCAGCTTCCTTGGAGATATCTTCAATACAAAGCTTCCGAGAGGTATATCCGGTGACGTGATGCGGAACTTCCTCCTTGCAACCGCCATGATACGTGCATGCAGCTCGGCCAGGGCAAACGGCTTTGGAAGGTAATCGTCAGCACCGAGGTCAAGGCCTTTTATTCTGTCTTCAACAGCGCCGCGGGCAGTGATTATTATAAAGGCACTCTCTGAATTGATCTTTCTGGCCTCGCTGATGAGGTCTATGCCGTTATAGTCAGGCAGCCCCAGGTCAAGAAGTATAAAGTCGTAAAGGTTGACAGCAATCTTTTCAGATGCCTCAGCTCCGGT
>CAZLXM010000107.1:0-11471 GCA_964563105.1 uncultured Bacteroidaceae bacterium | reverse complement strand
TTATGCTTCAATTATTGGTGCCAATGACCGTTTAAACGTGGCTTCTATTGGAATACGCGGACAGGGACGAGGGCATGTCAGGGAATTATGTGGATTTAAAGATACATTAAATGTACGGTTGGCGACATTATGTGATGTTGATGAAAATGTACTGGCTTCAGTAACACAGGAGGCTACAAAAGCTACTGGCATTAAGCCTAAAAATGAGTGGGATATGCGAAAGGTTTTTGAGGATAAGGAAATTGATGCAGTCTGGTTTGGTACCCCAAATCACTGGCATGCACTTGGTACTATATGGGCATGTCAGGCAGGGAAGCATATATATGTTGAAAAACCGTGCAGCCATAATGTTTCCGAAGGACGCAAAATGATTGAAGCTGCCAGGAAATATAATGTTCGTGTTCAGGTTGGCTTCCAAAACCGGTCTAACAGAAATGTACAGGCTGCTATGAAATTTCTTCATGATGGAGGAATAGGTGATGTTTATATGGCACGTGGTTTATGCCTAAAACCCAGAAATTCATTTGGAATTGCCCCCGATGGCACTCCCCCTTCAAATTTACATTATGATATGTGGTTGGGGCCTGCAGCTTATCAGCCGTATAATGAGAAAAAAGTTCACTATAACTGGCACTGGTTCTGGAATACAGGAAATGGTGATACAGGAAATCAGGGGCCTCATCAGTTTGATATTGCACGTTGGGGATTGAATAAAAATGTACATCCTGTTTATGTTTTTTCAACCGGAGGCATTTTTGGATGGTCACCAAATGAATGTGCACAGGAAACTCCCGATACACAATCTTCACTTTTTAAATATGCTGATGGGAAAATCCTTGAATTTGAAACACGCGGACAACTAACAAATGGAGAATCAGGCCTGGATATAAAAGTTGGAAATATTTTCTACGGGACAGAAGGCTATCTTGAATTAAACGGAGGAACATGGAATGCTTTCCGTAAAAATGAAAAAGAACCTTTTGCAAGTTCCAAACAAAAAGATACCCAGCCGGCTGATCCTACTTTTATGGCAGCTCCAAAAGGGTCGGCTCATTTTATTAATTTTATTGAAGCCATCAGGTCAAATGATAATGACAAATTATTTTGCGATATCATGGAAGGCCATTATTCATCAAGTTTACCACAGATTGCCAATATATCATATCGCCTTGGAAGAGCGCTCAAATTTGTGGGTGAATATGAAAAATTTGCAAATGATCCGGAAGCTGACCTCATGCTCACCAGGAATTATAGAAAACCATTTGTTATTCCTGAGAACATTTGATCATAAGCTCTAATCTGCTTAATTTATAATTATTTAAATGATATGAACAGAATTCTCACAATTAAGGTGAGAGTTCTGTTCTATTTTCAGATTTATTTTTCTAACGCATTTTATTCAATAAATAATGTTAAAAGCTAATATATTCCGTGTGAAATTACTTTGTGTTTCTTGTCTTTTATTCTTTATAACGGCTTTTGTTGTTTCAGCTCAAAGTAATTTTGATGTGCTGAGAAGACCGGGAGGAAATACTCCCGGCCCGCAATGGTTAAGTTTTACGGATGCCGGTAATTCTCTTTACCATTATTTAAGCCGGCAGGCATTTGAACTTTTAGAAAGCAGGGTAAAAATAACAGCAGACCTGAATTCTTTAGAAGACTGGCAAAAAAGACAGGAAACAATAAAACAGGCCCTGATGGATATAGTAGGGCCTTTCCCGCAAAAAACACCTTTAAACCCTAAAATACTTAAGACTGTTAAGAAGGATGGATTCAAGGTAGAACAACTTGTTTTTGAATCACAACCAGGTTTTTATGTTACTGCTTCTTTGTTTATTCCGGAGGGATTAAAAAGAGGAAGTAAAGTGCCTGCGGTATTGTATTGTAGCGGCCATACCGATATTGCCTACAGGTCAACTAATGAGACATACCAGGTATTGATCCTGAACCTGGTAAAAAAAGGTTTTGTTGTTCTTGCTTTTGACCCTGTTGGACAAGGTGAACGGTTGCAATACTTTAATGCTGAAACAGGAAAATCTGACATTGGAGCTTCAACGGCAGAACATTCTTACTGCGGTATCCAGGCATTTATTACCGGAAGCAGCCTTGCAAAATATATGATCTATGATGGTATAAGAGCTGTTGATTATCTTTTGACAAGAAAAGAAGTGGACCCGTCACGTATTGCCATAACAGGTTGTTCCGGCGGAGGGACACAAACTTCATATATTGCTGCTTTTGATGATAGAATTAAAGTTGCCATACCTCAATGTTATATTACCAATCTTACAAGACTGCTTCAGAGTTTAGGGCCACAGGATGCAGAACAAAATCTGTTTCACGGAATTAAAAGACAGATTGACCATGCAGATTACCTCATTGTCAGGGCGCCCAAACCAACTTTGGTACTTGCCACAACAGAGGATTTTTTTAATATTCATGGTACAAGAGAAACTGTCAGAGAAGTGGAAAAAATATTTAAAGCTTATGGAATGGAAGAAAATTTTGGAATGGCAGAAGATGCAGGATTACATGGCACAACCCGTAAAAATCGTGAGGTGATGTATGCATTCCTTCAGAAGCATTTTAATTATCCCGGAAATCCGGTTGAAGAAAATGTTGAATTTTTGAGCATGGAAGAAATGAAAATTACTGAACTCGGGCAGATCTCAACTACTTTTGGAGGTGAAACCGTTTTTAGCCTGAATAAAAAGGATGTGGAAGAATGTATGATAAAGCTGGAAAACAGCCGTAAAAATATGCAGGAACATCTTCCAATAGCATTGAAAAAAGCTGAAAGGTTATCCGGATATATTAGTCCGGGACCAATCTCTGAACCTGTGCTTACAGGATGCATTTATAAAGAAAAATACCTGATAGAAAAGTTTTACACACAGGGTGAAGGAGATTATGTTATTCCCTTTATTCTTTTGAAACCTGTCAGGTCGAATAATAAAGCTATAATATATATTCATCCTGATGGTAAAGCTGCAGAAGCTCATGATGGAGGTGAAATTGAATATTTCCTGGATCAGGGTTTTACTGTTTTAGCCCCTGATCTGCCGGGAGTAGGAGAATTAGGTATCGGTTCAAGGGTTAACAGTGTATGGTTTACTTCCGTTCTTATAGGCAGAAGTATTGTTGCTATACAGGCTGCGGATATTAACAGGCTTGCTGATGTCCTTCAGAAATATATGTTTATTAATGAAATCTATGGTCTGGCAAGAAAAGAAATGTCCCCGGCCCTGCTTCATGCTGCAGCCTTCAATAAAAGAATTAGCAGGATTGCTTTAATTGAACCTTATTCTTCATACCGTTCAGTGGTTATGAACCGCTTTTATGATCAGAGATTTGTCTCTGGCGCTGTAGCAGCTTCCCTTACAGCATATGACCTTCCGGACCTTGCAGCAAGCCTGGCCCCCAGAAAACTTGCCATGATCGGGATAACAGATGGTAATAGTGAAAGAAAAGATAGAGGTGTAAATGAAGAATTGTTAATCATAAAAAATTATTATCAACAGAATAATGCATCAAATAAATTACAAATCCTTATGGAAGAGCCATCTAAAAGTATAATGACTAAATTGTTGACTGATTGGTTAAATTAAACTGAGAAATTTGATCTTTTAAATATTAATTCTAGTAGAGAATTGATTTATAATAATATAATTAAACTATTTATATATGAATATCCCAAAATTATTATCCGGAATTATAATAAGTTGTTTTATTGTTGTATTCTTCAGCTTTATCGGTTGTGGATCAGGTGAGAAAAAACAGGTACAAAGTTCAGGACCTTTACTGTGCGTTGGAAATTACTGGACAGAAGAAGAAGCCAAAGCTTTTCTTGATCAAATAAAAGAAAGTTATCCTACTGCAAAAGCCTGGAAAAAACGTGCAAAAAAAATACGGGAACAAATACTCACGGGTTCAGGACTACATAAATTTCCTAAAAAACATCCTTTAAACCCGATTTATGGAGAAAAAAGAACATTTGATGGTTATCAGGTACAAAATGTTGCTTTTGAAAGTCTCCCGGGAGTTTACGTTACCGGCAGCTTATATACACCATTAAACTCAAGCGGCAAACTACCCGGCATATTAAGTGCACATGGTCATTGGGCAAAACCTGAAGATTATGGCCGTTACCGTCCTGATGCCCAAAAACGCTGCGCCGTTATGGCACGCATGGGAGCTATTGTTTTTTCTTATGATATGGTTGGATATGGTCAGCTTGCAGAATTCGGATGGACACACAGGCATCCTGATGTGCTTAAACTTCAGCTCTGGAACAGTATTCGTGGTGTTGACTTTTTATTATCAATAGGAGCTGATCCCAAAAGAATTGGGATCACCGGGGCATCCGGCGGAGCCACACAAACATTTTTACTGACTGCTGTTGATAATCGTATTGCTGTATCTGTACCGGTGGTACAGGTTTCTGCCCATTTTTTCGGCGGCTGTGTTTGTGAAAGTGGTCTTCCTATTCATAAAACAGCAGATTTTCAGACTAATAATGTGGAAATAGCAGCTTGTACAGCCCCACGGCCTTTATTACTGGTTTCAGTAGGAGGGGACTGGACAAAAAATACTCCCAAAGTTGAATACCCGCATATTAAAAATATATATACCCTGCTTGGAAAACCTGAACTTGTTGAAAATGTTCATCTTGCTGACGAACAACATGGGTATGATTATAATAAACGGGCGGCAGTATATCCATTTTTGGCAAAACATTTAGGACTCGATCTGAGCAAAGCGATTAACCCGGACGGATCACTTAATGAAAATACAATAACCATAGAAGAAACCAGAGCTCTATACTGTTTTGATGATAAACATCCTTTCCCTGCGGATGCAAAGAAAACAAATGACGATGTAGTATGGTAAAAAAGCTTTTCTTTTAGTTAGCGGGAGTTTTACTTTATAACTCAAGGGCCCTGTTCAGGAAAGAATTAAAAGGCTTGATAGTTTTAAAAATATCTACCAGTTTATTTATTCCTGCGGGATCAGTTAATATTTCTGCAGGCAGGTCTTTTGTAGCAGTAAAACTCCTGAGTTTAAGAAATTCAATGGCAGGATCATCCATATTATAACCTTTCGGCGGGCGTACAAGCATAATTTTGTTATCTATGTCCAGCCCGCCGAATGTTTTTTTAAAACTGTCGGAATTAACAATCTCTTCAAGATCTTCATAAAATGCTGAAATTTCATTTCTGATTTTTTTTAAAATATCCCCATCAGGCATGTAAATCCCTCCTCCGGCAAACGATCCTTCCTTCTCATCCAGATGAACATAATAACCGGCATACCCCGATTTTTTCCCGAATGGGGTAATGAAAATTCCTAGATGGGTTTTATATGGAGTTTTATCTTTTGAAAAACGTATGTCCCTGTTAATTCGAAAAATACAGTCTTTTGCCTGTAAATATTCCAGGGCAGGATCAAATCGGCTCATATTTAATAACAATTCATTTACAAGCCTTTGTGAATCTTTTTTCACTTCTTCATAACGATCCCTGTTCCGGTCAAACCACTCCTTATTATTATTTATCCTGAGCTCGCGATAAAATTCAATGGTTTTTATGTTTAACATCTGTGATATATTTTAAATAAAAACTTAGTCAAAGATAAATTTTGTTTAATTTAATTTTCCATAGACAATATAAAAACAAAGCCTTTGCTTTAATGGTTTAAATAAATTTAAGATAGAAAGGGAAAAATCGGGGAAACATTTTATTTTCCGATACAAAAATTTTTGAAAATATTACTTAAAACTTCTTCATTACTTATCTCACCGGTTATTGTCCCTAAATAATGCGCTGCCTGCCTCAAATCGTGTGCAATGAGATCTTCAGGTAAACCTTCATCTAAGCCTGAACGGACTCTTTCCAAATTAATTATAGTTTCATGGATAGCTTCCATATGCCTTATATTCGATATAATAACCTGATTTTCATCAATTTGTTTCAAAGAAACAAGGGAACTTAACATATCTGTCAGCTTTTCAATATTAAAGCCTGACTTTGCAGATATTTGCAAAATATATTCTTTGTCTTTTAATTTAATTGATTTATTCAGAGAGTTTATCTTTAACGGATCAGTTAAATCTGATTTATTTATAATTAAGAACAGATGCTTTTCCTGACCGGATATTTGTTTTCTGATCTCTTTCAACGAGTCACTAATACATGAGATATCATCCTGTGCATCAACTAAAAGAAGAATAACAGAAGCCAGGTTAATTTTCTGATAAGTTTTTCTGATCCCCAGATTTTCAATAATGTCGCCTGTTTCTCTTAAACCGGCAGTATCAATGAAGCGGAACATTATTCCATTGATAACAACTGTATCTTCTATAGCATCACGGGTTGTACCTGCAATTTCTGATACAATTGCTTTGTCGTCATTAAGCAGGCGATTTAAAAGAGTTGATTTGCCTACATTGGGTTTTCCAATAATAGCCACCGGAATACCGTTTTTTATTGCATTTCCCAGTTCAAAAGAGCGATATACTTTTTCAGATTTTGTAATTATGTCAGTTACAATTGCTGCAAGCTCATCTCTTTTAGCGAATTCTACATCTTCTTCACTAAAATCAAGTTCAAGTTCAAGAAGAGAAGTAATATTTATCAGTTTTTGCCTGAGATCCTTAAAATCTTTAGATATTCCCCCTCTCATTTGTTGAATGGCTATTTTATGGGCTGTCCTGGTTTCTGCAGCAATAAGATCAGCTACGGCTTCTGCCTGGGTAAGATCGAGTTTTCCGTTTAGAAAGGCACGCTGTGTAAATTCTCCGGGTTTCGCAGAAACAGCCCCGTTTTTTATTAATAATTCCAGTATTCGTTTCTGAATATAAGGTGAACCGTGACAACTGATCTCAATACTATCTTCTCCTGTATAGGAGTTAGGGGCTTTAAAAACGCTTACCACTACCTGGTCAAGAGGGGATACATTATCAAATATCCATTGAGGGTGAATTGTATTGGGGATAAATTTTAACAAATCAGGGTTCTCACCTGCTTTAGTGAATATTTTTGCACATATATTAAATGTGCCGGCTCCCGATACTCTTATAATTGCCAGGGCACCACCCGGAGGACAAGCCGGGGCACAAATTGTTGTCTCAAAGAGCATTTTTTATGCAAAGATAAAACATTCCTCTAAAGGGTAAAAAATGTTACTTAAGTAAGTTAATCGTAATAAAAATTTTATATCGGAAAGAGTGTTTAATTTCTTTTATTAGTTTTGTCAATTAGATTTAATAAATTCTAAAATGAGCATTTTATTACATAAATCCTCAAAGATAATTGTACAGGGTATTACAGGGAGTGAGGGGACCTTTCATGCACAACAAATGATAGACTATGGTTCCGATGTTGTTGGTGGTGTAACCCCGGGTAAAGGAGGACTTGTACATCTCGGCCGGCCGGTTTTTAATACCGTTGAAGAAAGTGTAAAAGCCACAGATGCTGATACATCAGTGATTTTTGTGCCACCTGCTTTTGCTGCTGATGCAATTATTGAAGCTGCAGATGCAGGTATAAAACTGATCGTTGCCATAACGGAAGGGATACCTGTTTTGGATATGATCAAAGTGAAAGCATTTATATCGGAGAAGGAAACATATTTAATCGGGCCTAATTGTCCGGGTATTATTACTCCCGGCGAATCAAAAGCCGGGATTATGCCGGGTTTTATACATAAAAAAGGATCGGTAGGGCTAATATCACGCTCAGGAACATTAACCTATGAAGCTGTTGATCAGATCACAAAAGCAGGCCTTGGACAATCAACCTGTATTGGTATCGGCGGAGATCCTATAGTAGGAACTTCAATTCTTGATGCCCTTAAATTATTTATGAAGGATCCGGATACCAGTGCCGTTATTATTATTGGCGAAATAGGGGGGAGCATGGAAGCTGAAGCTGCTTACTGGTATAAAGAGAACGGAAATAAACCTGTTGCCGGCTTTATTGCCGGAAAAACAGCTCCCGCAGGAAGGAGAATGGGACATGCCGGTGCAATAATAGGAGGAAAGGAAGATACGGCTGCAGCAAAAATGAAAATCATGGAAAGCTGCGGAATAAAAGTAATTGAATCTCCTGCTTGCTTAGGATCAACAATAGCCGGGATGATCAATTAAAAGTGTATAAGTAACTTATTGTATAATAGTAATATAAATGTTAATGTAAATGGACTTACTTAAAAATAAAACAGCCCTTGTTACCGGGGCAGCCAGAGGAATTGGCAGACAAATAGCCCTTGTTTTTGCAAGGGAAGGGGCAAATGTCGCTTTCACCGATTTGCAACTCGACGAAAATATGATTGTACTGGAAAAAGAATTAAAAGCAATGGGTGTAAATGCAAAAGCTTATGCATCAGATGCTTCAGATCTTGCTGACACAGAAGCTGTTGTGGAAGAAATCATTAAGGAATTTGGTAAAATTGATATTCTGGTTAATAATGCGGGGATTACCAGGGATAATCTTTTAATGAGAATGGATGAAGAAGCCTGGGACCTGGTTATTAAAGTGAACCTGAAATCTGTATTTAATTTTACAAAAGCTGCACAAAAAGTAATGCTAAAGCAAAGATCGGGGTCAATTATCAATATGAGTTCAGTTGTTGGTGTGTCAGGAAATGCTGGTCAGGCAAACTATTCTGCATCTAAAGCGGGAATAATTGGTTTTACCAAGTCTGTTGCAAAAGAATTGGGTTCCAGAAATGTAAGATGTAATGCAATTGCACCCGGATTTATTATCACTGATATGACATCCAAACTTCCCGAAGAAGTTAGAAATGAATGGATAAAGAACATTCCTTTAAAAAGAGGGGGAACACCTGAAGACGTTGCAAATGTTTGTGTCTTCCTGGCATCAGATCTGTCTGCATACGTTAGCGGACAAGTTATTAATGTTTGCGGGGCTATGAATACATGAAACCCCCATGCACTATCGTTCACAACAAGAAAATGAAAATATCTGGAGGTTCCATCAGAACGACGTGATTAACAACAATGTAACTAAAATATTTTCTGATGAAACCTCCATGTACTATCGTTCACAACAAGAGAATGAAAATATTTGGAGGTTCCATCAGAACGACGTGATTAACAATAATGTGACTAAAATATTTTCTGATGAAATTAATGAAAGCCTTTTTATACTATCTTTTATAAAAAGAAATAACAGTATTTGAGAGCTCCATTAAAACAAGCTGATTTAAATTGAAATAACTAAATAATCTTCTTTTGAAATTTAAAAGTCTTTTTTTTGGTTTATTTATTATTGCCGCTTCTTGTTCACCATTGAAAAAAATCGGAATAGATGTACTGATGCCATCAGATTTTACATTTAATACGGATGTAAAAAAAGCAGTAATATTAAATAATGCCATTTACCCAAATGCTGATTCTTTATCAAAAAACTTTTCTGAACCTCCCTCTGAAAAAGAGCTTTATATTATTGATACAATAGTTATAAAGAATTTCTTTGACGGATTATTTTCAGTTCTTGACGGATCACCAAATCCGGCTTTAAATAATTCAGAATATTTTGAATTGAGGAATACTGAAAGTAATTCTGTTCCTGTTCCGCTATCAGAAATATCTGTCAGAGATTTTTGTGATGAAACAGGTTCTGATATTGTATTTTCATTTGAGTATTATAATTTCAATATCAGAAACTATTATGATTACACTTATATTCCTGAAATTCACGCACATCTTGAGATTAAAAGACAATGCCTCTGGCGGATATACGAAAAAAACGGTAGAATATTGGATGAATATATGATGAATGACACAGTATTTTGGTCTGCTGCCGGATATTCAAAATATGAGGCAGATTATGGCCTGCCTGGTGGAACAGAAGCTTTAAGAAGTGCTTTTTTTTATGCCGGGGTTGATTGTGGGAAACGTATCAGTCCTTCATGGATTCAGGTTTCCAGGGTATATTACAATATGAAGGACAGAAGAAGACTGTTTGGTCCTAAAGATTATTCATTTGATAAAGAAAAGCTTCTGAAAATCGCTAATAGCATTAATAATGAAAAAGCATACAGAGCTGCAATCAATCTTGCTTTTATTTTTGAACGCGAAGATAAGCTGACGGATTCATTAGAATGGTTAAAAGTTGCTGAAGCTAAGAGGCCTGGTACAAAACTGGTATCTGAATACTTGAATATTATCAGAGAAAGAATTCTAAATAAGGAAAAACTGGACAGGCAACTGGATATTAATAATTAAATCTTATAATTTGTAAACATGTATAATACAGCTTTTTATATAATTACCCTGATTGTTATTTTTAACTTTATACTGGATAAGATACTTAATTATCTTAACCTGAAAAATACAATTCCTGAACTTCCTGAAGAGGTTAATGATGTTTATGATCCGGAGAGATACAGAAAATCACAAAATTATAAGAGGACTAATATCAAATTCTCTTTTATTACCGGAAGTTTTAGTTTTTTACTTATAATTATTATGCTTTTTGCCGGCGGATTTGGATTTATTGATAATATTGCCTGGAAACTTACTGATAACAATATAATTGCCGCACTTATATTTTTTGGTATTATCGCTTTGGCTTCCGATATTTTATCACTTCCTTTTGAATTATATGATACATTTCGGATTGAAGAAAAATTTGGTTTCAATAAAACAACTCCGGGGCTTTTTGTTCGTGACAAACTAAAATCATGGCTGCTGGCGCTTATAATTGGAGGAGGATTACTTTCCCTCGTAATTCATATATTTAATATTACCGGAAAATCATTTTGGCTTTGGGCATGGGGAGTAGTTACCATTTTCTCCATTTTTATGACAATGTTTTATTCAAATATAATAGTTCCATTATTTAATAAGCAGACTCCGCTTGAACCGGGTGAATTAAGGGATGCTATTGAAGAATTTTCTGATAAGGCAGGATTTAAATTAAGTAATATTTATGTAATTGATGGTTCCAAAAGATCTACAAAATCAAATGCATATTTTACCGGTTTGGGTTCGAAGAAAAGAATAGTTTTGTATGATACTTTAATTAATGATTTGAGCAAAGAAGAGATAGTTGCTGTCCTGGCCCATGAAATTGGTCATTATAAGAAAAAGCATATATATACCGGAACTTTATTGGGCATATTACAGACAGGCCTTACACTTTTCTTGTTTTCGCTCTTTATTGATAATCAGGAATTATCAGCAGCACTGGGTGCCGGACAAACTCAATTCCATCTAAGCCTTATTGCTTTCGGAATAATATACACTCCGGTATCTTTGATATTGGGACTTTTATTTAATATTTTTTCACGTTCCAATGAATATAAGGCGGATAAATTTGCTGCCGAATACTATAACGGGAATCAGCTTATTAAGGCCCTTAAAACCTTAACTTCAAAGAATCTAAGTAATCTGACCCCTCATCCACTTTATGTTGTTTTTAATTATTCTCATCCACCATTGATAC
>CAZLXM010000106.1:8297-11533 GCA_964563105.1 uncultured Bacteroidaceae bacterium | reverse complement strand
CAATGTATAATATTAACATTCAAATGTTTATAACTTATTCACCAAGTCCTAATTACAGGCAGGGTAAAATTCCTGCTTAAATGAATTATTATTGCATCTGACAATAATGTATTTTTTGGAAAGACTATCCGTCTTAACCGGGTATTGTTTAAAAAAGAAAAGTCTTATCTAAACATTTATTACTGCTTTTTAATTTCTAATATCTTATTGTAAATAAATTCAAGAATAATAAATGAGCCAGGTTCTTCCATCTCATGATTAAAACCTTGTAATTCATATAAAAAAGTTTTATTGTGGCCATTTAATTTCATCATACGTGCCATATATGCGTTTTCTTCATATCTTCCCAATAATTCCAATTCTCTGTCTCCCGTTACAAGTACCAGGGGTGGGGCATCGGCCCGAACATGAAACAGAGGTGCATACTCATCAATTATGGGTTGGGTACCTGGTATACCTTTTTCATCCCTGATCCTGAAATGTGTGATAACATGCCCGCTTAGAGGCAGCAGACCGGCTATTCTGTTGGCATCTATATTATGAGCTGCAAGCCATTTTTTATCCAGTCCAATCATACTTGTAATATATCCTCCGGCCGAATGTCCTGAAATAAAAATAAGATCAGGGTCACCACCATATTTTTCTATATTTTTAAATGTCCAGGAAACAGCGGCTGCTGCATCTTCCAGGTAATCCGGGCATTTGGCATCAGGATACATCCTGTAATTAGCATTAACAACACATATCCCATTTTTTTTAAGTAAATGTGGATATTCCTGTGTTTTATCTCCACTTCTTAATCCTCCTCCGTGAAACCAGACAACTGTTGCAAAACCTTTTTCAGTTTCCGGATAATAAATATCTAATAAACATTTTTCTTTTTTGTATTTATCCTCTGAATCACCGTAATAGGGAATATTTGAAATAGTCTTGTATGAAATATCAGCCCTGGTGCGATATCGTTCATATTTTGTAAACTGTGAATAGCTGTAAAGGCTGATATTTGTAATTAAAATGTATAATAAGATAGTTTTCATCAGAAAATATTTTAGTTATATTGTTGTTAATCACGTCGTTCTGATAGAACTCCCAATATTTTTATTCTCTTGTTGTGAACGATAGTACATGGGGGTTTCATTAGTATAATTTTTTATGTTTCTGATTAATTATAACTTAAAAATATTTATGCTCATTATATTATTTTTCAGTAATTAATACTTTGGACACTAGCTGTTTATTAGGAAAATATATAAATGGGAAAAATTTTTAAGTTATGATAATTATTAGCTTATTAATAATAATAAATCTATCAATAATGTTAAAACTAAAGATAATTAAATTTTTTAATATTGTGGTTATTATAGTAGATTATTAACCAGTCAGTTTGATATAAAGTAATGAACAGATAATTACTTGAAAAGAAAAAATTTCGAAATATTGATTTTCTAAAATGGAATCAATTATTATAAATCATAAAAATTGTTAAAATGATAAATAAAAGACATTATATTTACGATTAAAACTCACCAAAAATTATTACTATATGAATACGCAACAATCTTCAATATCAGGCCCTCCTCCTGGCAGGGTAGCATCAATTGATTTTTTCAGGGGCTTTACCATGTTTCTTTTAGCAGGTGAAGCTTCCAGGCTGTATGGTCATTTCAGCAGATCTGATTCGCCTGTACTACAATATCTGGGCGAAGTTTTCAGTCATCACGAATGGCATGGCTTACATTTTTGGGATCTTATCCAGCCCTTCTTTATGTTTATCGTTGGTGTTGCTATTCCTTTTGCAGTAGCAAACCGAATACGAAAGGGAGAAAGCCAAAAGAAAATTTCAAATCATGCATTGAAGAGGTCATTTTTATTACTCTTTTTTGGCTGGTCATTAGCCTTTATTTCAGCGAAGACCGTAGTCTGGCGATTCCAGAATGTTCTTGCCCAGTTATCTGTTACATATTTGGTAGCATTTCTCATTCAAAATAAAAGCATAAAGTTTCAATTGATCTTCTCGCTGGCATTACTTTTATTTATTGATCTTGCATATCGCTTTTTCCCTGTTGAAGGATTTAATAATCCATGGGTAAATTTTGAAAATCTTGGTGCATGGGTGAACAACAAAATTGAAGGGGTTGAGAAATCCAGCACATGGGCTACCTTGAATGTGGTTTCAACTACAGCCCACACTGTTTGGGGTGTTCTTTGCGGGAAACTGCTTATGAGTGAAAAAACTCCGCAACAAAAAATAAAAACACTGATAATTGCCGCGTTAATATGTCTTGTTATAGGATATGCACTTGATATATTCAATATTACTCCTATCATTAAAAAAATTGCTACAGTTTCATTTGTTTTTGTAAGCGGAGGTTATTCAATATTAGTACTTTGTTTCAGTTATTGGCTTATTGATGTTAAGAAAAAATTTCTTAAAGGTTCAAGATTTTTTATTTATGTAGGGATGAACAGTATTTTTATTTATCTGTTTTTTCAGGTTGGCGGAGCCGGATTACTTAGCAAAATTTTCTTTCCATATATCAAGCTGCTTTTTTCATGGGGCGGGGAACTCACTGTAGACATCGTTACAAGCCTGGCTGTTTGGTTAGGTTTGTGGTATTTATGTTATTGGTTGTATAAGAATAGGATCTTTATAAAGATTTGATATTATTATGAAATAAAATAATATCTGTATCGAATGCGAAAAATATCAAGGCGAGATTTTATCAAAAGCACCATCGGTGTATCATCAGCTGTATTTACCTCAGTTAATGGTACATCATGTACGCTAAAAAATAAAATCCCGAATGATTTTAAAGTATTTATTCCTTTGCCCATACAGTTGGTTATTGATGATGTCGGCTGGTGGTCCGGAGAAGATGGAAGTCAAAGGCAGGAACCCTTTCGGACCGGGATCAATCGTGATCATGTCCCGGCCGATTATCAGGCAATTGTTGATCTCGGAGCTTCACTTGGTATCAGGCCCCAAGCTGCAATTATTTTATGCGAATGGGATAAAGAGAATATTTTGCGTGAACTCCCAAGTAGTACCTGGATGGGAGAACAATGGAATAACTCAGGCCGGGTAGGGCCATGGTTTGAAGAAGCCGCTGATATCATAAGGAATAATCCACAATTTTTTGAAATAACCGTGCATGGGATCGGGCATGAGTATTGGGAAAAAGGAGTATTTACAAGGGCAGAATGGACTGATTCCAATGGACAGATGCGACCTGAAG
>CAZLXM010000106.1:0-8287 GCA_964563105.1 uncultured Bacteroidaceae bacterium | reverse complement strand
ATCAGGTGGAAAAACACCTTGAATATTTTGGTAAACTAATGGATCAGCATAATCTGGGATCATTTCCAACTTCATTTGTTCCGGCAGCTTTTAGACATAGCTTTGGCCCATCTGAAGGAAGGGACATCAGTTTGGCCTCGATTTTGCAAAAATTTGGCATAAATTATATAAATACCCCTTTCAGCTCTATTTATAATAAACAGAGGATTCAATTCCCTATGTTTGGTTTCGATGGAGATGTCATGACCATAGACAGGGGCAAAGATGAGTTTCCCTGGTATACTTTTCCCGGAAAACCTTCAAAAGAAATTAAAGGGCCTACATATGGCATGCATTGGCCAAATATATTGCATCCCAATCCTGATAAAAACTCGGAAGTTGTTAAAGAATGGGTGAATTTTTTCAGGCCCTATAATGATATGCCTGATATGATGCTGGCTCCTGATTCCAACTATTTTCAACATCAGCTGGCACATTTTACAACTACGAAGATAAATATCGAAAGGGATCTTATAATTCTTGATTTTACTGAAACAGATAAACTTCCGGCTAATATGGGAAGAGGAAAATTGACATTAAAATTTCTAACATCGAAACCTCTAAAATTTAAGTTCAATGATATAAAAATAATTGATCATTCAATGAAAAAAGAGGATAATTATCTGTATGTTTTGCAACTGGAGCGTGAAACAGGAAAAAATAAAGCTTTAATTAAGATCAGAGAATATTGACAAATAATAATTAAGGGATAAATAGTTGACTAAAACACAATAAATTAATTTCAATTATTGGTTCAGGTGCTGTAGCTGGTTTAATAATTGATAATAATTTATTAATCTGGAAAAAGTGGAACGGAATTTGGAGAGTTACGTAATACTTATTTGAGATATTTTAATTATAAATAATTTAAATTATTAAAAATGTTACTTTTTCTTGTAATACTGGCTATTGTATTTCTCGTTATTCTACTGGTAGTTTCCTTATATAACAAGTTGGTGAGGTTAAGAAACAACAGAGAGCAGGCATTTGCCGATGTTGATGTTCAACTGAAGCAAAGACATGATATGATCCCGCAGCTTGTTGATACTGTCAAGGGATATATGCAGCATGAGAAGGATCTTTTAACTGAGATAACCGAAGCACGTGCAAATGCCATAAAGGCTAATACTATAAATGATAAAATTGATGCCGAGAACAGGCTTTCAAATGCGCTTTCAGGTTTAAGGATTGCAGTTGAGGCTTATCCTGACCTGAAAGCAAGCAGTAATTTTCTTGACCTTCAAAATGAAATTTCTGATGTTGAAAATAAGATTGCTGCAGCCCGAAGATTTTTTAATTCAGCTACAAAAGAACTTAATGTTGCCATTGAAGCTTTTCCGTCCAATATTATTGCAAGGTATTATAAATTTAAACGTGAACCTTTGTTTGATTTGGGAGAACAGCGCACAATAATTGAAGAAGCCCCAAAAATCAAGTTCTGAATTTTATGAAATATTTCGGACTTCAAAGCCAGATACGAAAAAACAATGTAAATTCAATACTGATTTTACTTATGTTTCCACTTGTTCTGTTTGGGCTGGTATGGTTATTTTTCTTTTTTATATCCATTGGTCAGGTTCAGTATGCTTCTTCCGAAGAGGAAAAATATACTGTTTTGTCACAAATAAATTATAATTTTATTAAGACTATTCCGTGGATTCTCATCGGAGTGATAATCTGGTTTACTATTGCCTGGTTCTCGCATACAACCATGATAAATATGGCAACCGGATCAAGGCCACTTGAAAGAAAGGAAAATAAAAGAGTTTATAATCTTGTAGAGAATTTGTGTATAGCCTGTGGCATGAAGATGCCGAAAGTAAATATCATTGAGGATGATTCATTAAATGCTTTTGCAAGCGGGATTAATGAGGAAACATATACAGTGTCACTTTCAAGGGGAATTATTGAAAGGTTAAATGACCAGGAGCTTGAAGCTGTTATTGCTCACGAACTTGCCCATATCAGAAACCGTGATGTGAGGCTGCTTATAATTTCAATTATTTTTGTCGGTATTTTTGCTTTTATCTCTCAAACTTTATTTCGTTCATTAAGGTTTGGAAGCATTTCCCGCAATGATAATAAAGGGAGAGGCGCATTGGCTATAATAGTTGCAATGATCCTGGCTTTAATCGGTTATTTTATTGCTATTCTTTTCAGATTTGCTTTGTCCAGGAAGCGGGAATATCTTGCTGATGCCGGATCAGCCGAGCTTACCAGAAATCCTCTTGCTCTTGCATCGGCATTGAGAAAAATTTCTTATGACCCGACAATAGAGGCTGTTCAAAGAGATGATGTTGCTCAAATGTTTATTGAAAATCCTCAAAAAGAATTAAAAAACTCGTCTTTTTCATTTTCCTCATTATTTGCCACTCATCCTCCTATTGAAAAAAGAATTGAAATTTTGGAACAATTTTAAACTTAGAATTATTTTAGAGTATATTTTCCAGTTTCAATCTTGCTTTATTGATTATTTCCACAGATTCATCAATTGTCTTCAGTTTGGTCCTGAATGAGAGGATGGCAATCCGTATGACAAATTTATTATTAATAATAGTTGAAGTGAAAAACACCTTTCCATCTTCATTTATTAATTGTAAAAGTTTCCTGTTAAATGTGTCTTCATCAACTGTTTTGGAAGGGTACCAAAAGTAGCTGATTGACAAATCAGGTTCAGGGCCGGTTTTAAAGCCTTTCTCTGTTAATTTCTTGCGGAAGTAAATTGTAAGTAATAATTTTTCTTCAAGGCATGCTATAAATGGATTAATTCCATGTATCATGAGCGGCAGCCAAATACGTAAGCCCCGAAAATGACGTGTTAACTCAGGAGACACATCTGCAGGATTATAAAAATCAGCTTCTTCTCTAACTGAATCCTGCATATAATTTGCTGTATATTGATGAGAATGAAATATAGCTTCTTTATTTTTTATTAATACTGCCCCACAACCGTAAGGTATAAATAAAGCTTTATGAGGGTCTGTTACTAAAGAATCGGCCAATTCGATACCGCGGAACAGATCGTTTTTTTCAGGGGTTAATATGAAAAATCCACCATAGGCAGCATCTATATGATACCATAAATTATTTTCTTTGGCAATTTCTCCAATATAAAAAAGGGGATCAACTGAACCTGTATTGGTAGTTCCGGCGGTAGCCACAACCAGAAATGGGTGCAGTCCGTTTTTCTTATCTTCCTGTATCTGCTTTTTTAAATTACCGGGATCTATTTTGGAAAAACGATCTAAAGCAGCATATCGGATTATTAAGTCCTCTAATCCGATAATTTTTAGAGATTTAATAATACAATGGTGAGTATGTGGACTTAGATAAATAACGCTTTTCCCAATTTTGTCTGCTTTAATTTTGTGATAATCCCTGGCAGCCGTAAGGGCAATCATATTTGCTATTGATCCTCCAGAAACTAAAGTTCCAATTGCGCTTTCCGGAAATCCAAAAATATTTTTCATCCATTTAAGTATCTCATTTTCTATCATTACTGCTCCAGGTGATGCATAATACAATCCTGCATATTCATTTGTAATGGCAGCTAAAAAGTCAGCAAGAGCTGATGTAAATAAGCCCCCTCCCGGAATAAATCCCATGTAGCCACCCGATGCGGTATTAATACCTTTATTGGCAACCTCTTTTGAATATATTTGGATTAATTCTTTCAATGACTTTTTTGAGTCGCCTAATGAAAAAATGCCAGGCTTTGGCTTTTTGTCATTAAATATTTTTGAAGTATTCAGGCTGGTAATAAAAGTATTTGCATATTTTTGAATTTGCTTAAGATATTTATTTCTCTTTGATCTGGAAGGTTCGAGTACTTTAGATTTTTTTTCAAATTCAAGTATTCTGTGTATTAATTTTTTCACTTTTGTGAAATTTGATTAAATAAATAGTTATAAATAGAATTCAAAATTACTTTTTTTACTTTAATTCATCAATCGTTGTTCAATTAAGCTTTATTAACAATAAAATAACTAAATTATTTTCTGATGAAGAGACGCAACTTTATTCAAATGTCAACGAATGCTTCACTTGGTATCCCTTCTCTTATTCCAAATGAGGTTTTATCCGGAAGTATTACGGATGGTAAGAAGCGTGAAAAACTTTTAATTTGCCAATCTGTACAGGACCTTAAAAAAATGTCCGGAGTATCAGCCGGGGATTGGATTAAAACATTGGGTTTCCATACACCGGGCGACGGGGGAGAAGCACTTTACCATTTGCAAGTCAGGAATAAAGATTCTTATCCTAATGAGGCTGACATTATTTTATTGAACAATGGTTTGAATGCTATTTTGAAAGAGCAAAACAGCATAAACTATAAGATGTTTGGTGCACGATGTGATGGTATTTCCGATGATGGTGTTCAGATTAAAATGGCCCACGAATACGCAAATCGTCATTTGTTACCGGTGGTAAATCTTTCGGGAGAGTTTTGGATAACTAAAACTAATAACATAATAATTAAAACATCAGTTCAGTGGGGGAGAACAGTTTTTCATATAGATGAGCGATTCAATGTTAAAGCTTTTCCACGCTTCGTTATACAAAATGATAATCCTTCTTTAGACCTCAGTAATGATTTACATCTAAAAAAAATTTTGACAGATGTGCTTAAGCCTGGTGTACAGATTATTTCCGAGCTTGCTGTTTATGCCGGCCATCTGGTTTTGGTGCAGGATGCCGGTGACCGGATCGGCATAAGGGCCGGTTATGAAGGAAACAAGGGATGGGCCCGGGAAGAGATATTCTATGTTGAAGAAGAAGGAAGAATTATTGGCGATATAGCCTGGGAATTTAGCAATTTGACTTCAATTATACTTATCCCATGTAATACTAATTATCTTGTTATTGAAGGAGGTTGTTTTTATTTTTCTGGTGACAGTCCTGAAAATAGCACACCTGGTTATCATCAACATGGGATTTCAGTTCGCCGGAGCCGTACAATTATACGTGAACAATGGATGGGACTGGAGCCGGGCAAAAAAGACCGGTCTGTTGAACCTCGCAGCGGTTTTTATACTTTACAGAGTGTATTTGATGTGACTCTTGAAAATATCAGGGCTATTCCCTGGGAAAAGCAACGACAGCCGCCGGAACCTGTTGTTGAACATGGTACATATGGTATTTCGGGTGCAAGGATGTTGAATTGCAGTTTTCGAAATCTTATAGCAGAAGGTGGCAGAATTGCCTGGGGATTTTTTGGCACCAATCTAAATAAAAATTTTCGCCTGGAAAATTGCCAGCTTAACCGTGTTGATGTACACTTCCATTGTTGGAATCTTTATATTAATAATTGCAGGATTGGGATTAAAGGTATTTCCTTAACCGGAGGAGGTGATCTCTTCATTAATGAAACTGTGCGATATGGTAACACTTTCATTAGTTTTCGCCCTGACTATGGAGCTAAATGGAATGGTCCTGTCCGTTTACGTGGCTGTACATTAAAACCTTCCGGAAATGGAAATGTGTCTGTGATCCAAATGCAAGTCCTGGATTTTGACCATCAATACCCAATTAGCCTTGGTACCAGTATTATAATTGAAGATTTGTGCATTGATTATTCGGCAGCTCCTGCATCTGCCAGCCCATGCTGGCTCATGAATATTCCCTCATTTTCAGTAAACAGTTATAAACAACGTTTGTTATTTCCAAATTTTATTAGTTTTCGTAATATACAAGTTAAAGGCAGGGAGCAAGGGGCCCGCTTAATTCGTATTACTGATCCTGCTGATTATTTCCTTGAAAATACTGGTGGTTGTGATGACTCCGGCTTGAAACATAATTGTACCATAATTTGTGATAATGTTCATTTGGAGAGTTTTGAACAGGCTCATCCCTCAGATGATGATAAGGTACATTTAATTATCAGAGCTGGTAATGATGCGATATATAATGATCCCGGATCATTATATTTAAAGATAATATTCCGTGACTGTGAAAATGTGTGCTTATATCTCTGTAAATGTGCTGCGAACATTTTCCTGGAAAGATGTTCGATCAATGGAATTAGTACTTTCAACTTACGTGGAGAATTAAATTTCAATAATTGCAGCTTTCAGCCTATAGTGAAATCGGCAGAAACACCTTTTTATATTTTTGAAAACAGCCTTGGAACTTCTTTTACTAATTGCATGATTAACGCGCCCGTTATTAATGGAGAAGTTAAAGCTCAAATGATTGATAATATAAGTTTTATTAAGGTTAACAAAAGTTTGAGTCATGGACATCTTAACACCATGTTGGGCCCCGAAGTATTGAAATATTTCAGGGGAAACGGGATTTCACTTACCCCGGCTTTTGTTCGTCAATTAATGGTTCATCATAAACTGGAGGATTTATGAGCTTAATTTGGTTTAGTACAGTAAATAAAATTATTGATTTGATCTATAAACCATTGATTAAACTATTTTATCGATCAAATACATTTTAATCATAAAATCAGGTCATAGAATGTTGCCAGACTTTCAAGTCAATGCAATCTATACGTGTTTTATTATCTTCTAATTCAACAATCACTCCTGAATGAACTTTTCCCATCATGCAATGAGCTGGAAGAAATTTTACAGTCTGACCTACCTTTGGCATTTTGCCTTCTATAATTCCCTGAAATGATAAAACCATGCAGATGCCAATATCAATTGGATTTTCCTTTCTGCCCAGAAGTTTAGGCGGGCCACTAATCCAAACATTCAGTAAACCATGATTGATTTCGATAATACGGGCAAAATGAATTATTGGACAACCCAGAGGCCGATATCTGATGATCATGTCCTTTTCAAGATTGATATGGGAAAAGCAGACCATTGTTTCTCTGCATGAAGGTTCAGATGGCAGGGGATAAAGAGAAAAGTCAGCTTTTACTTTGTCTATCAATCCAATTGTTTCTAATTTTTCTGAATGGTTTATATTTCTGATAGATTCAAAAATAGTTTCTTTTTTTCCTTTAAATCTGTCCTGTAATAACACCGGACATTTATCAGGAGATATTTTTTTTTCAATTAATGCTACAGCAAAACTTCTGCAATCCTGGAAACCACAAATTTTACAATTATAACCAGGCAACAAATTTAAAAATTCCTGAACCTTATTCATAAGTCTGCTATTCTCCTATATATTCCTGTATTCCATTAAAATGTCTTAATACTCCCCTGTGATTTTTTTTGTCTATTCGAGTTTCCCCAACACATAATGTACAAATTGAAAAAGGGGCACTATGTCTTAAACTTTCTTCAGAATAATTAAATACCGATGAATTGTTAAAACATTTTGCTAATTCTGATGAACCTTTTCCAGTAAGACCGTTTGTTTCAATTATCCTGCAATTCGGATTCATTTCCAGTACTCGTTCTCTGAAAACTTCTCTTTCTGCCTGAGAAATGATGTCTCCTTTTGTAATAGCAACAATATTTGCTGTACTCAAAAATGGCCCCACTTTTAAAGGAGTATTAGGCCCGGTAGTTGCATCAATAACGCAAATTCCCAGGCTGTTTTTTGTGTAAGGTGCACAACGATGACAAAGACCCGCTGTTTCAATAATTAACATATCGGAATTGTTTCTATGTGTATAGTCAATCATTTCGCCAATATTGAATATTGTAAAATGATCAGGGCACATGTCTTTGGAAAGGCCCAATAAAGTTGGAATACCGGCTTTTTGAAAACGTAAATGATCATCTGTATAAAGGCAATCAATTTTAACAACCGATATTTTTTTGTTATTTTCTTTAAGATGTCTGATAACATGCAACAACACTGAAGTTTTCCCTGCTCCCGGAGTTCCTGCAACAATGATTACATTCATAATTAAATATTTGGCGGATATAGATTAAACCGGTTAGCATCAATATTGAAATGAGAACTCCGATCCAGCTGTTTATTTGTTCCTTCGATATTAACGGTGTTTCCCAGAATAAAGTTGAAAACTCGAATAAGCGCCTTACTGCCATCAACACAAAACCAGATGAGATCAATATCCAGGAGACATTATACCGTGTGCGGCGGATCAGACTTACTGCTGCGATCGCTGCTCCCAACTGGAAGAGCATGGAAAGCAAAAGTGCAACCTGAAGTATCATTTTATTTTTAAGTTAAAGGTAATGCTTTTACTTTTATATTTTCGGGGAATAGTCATTTAATCCATAAATATGCCAAAAATTGCCCTTGCTTTCAGTTCGGGGATCTATGGTATAATTGATTTTGAATCTCCTTTTTTTAAGCCATTAACAGCTATAAA
>CAZLXM010000105.1:0-11544 GCA_964563105.1 uncultured Bacteroidaceae bacterium | reverse complement strand
ATGTATAATATTAACATTCAAATGTTTATAACTTATTCACCAAGTCCTAATTAAACATTAATTCTGCCTGTCAAATATATCTGATTCCAATATAACGGTCTTAAATTTAAGATATTTCCTTTTATTCTCATAAAATATTAGATAATATCCCAGGAGCAACTGTGAATAAAAGAATTACAATGGTTTATCAGATTTTCCTATTGTGATAAATTTCTCTGCCTCTCCGGCTATTCCTTCATTGTTTCTGCCATAACATTTAATACTAAAAATACCTGAGTTATCAGGGGCAGTAAGAGTTAGGGAATATTTTCCATCTTTTTTAATGACTATTTCAGAATTCCAATAGATAAGGTTTTTGTATAAAGGTATTCGCTCTTCCCTAACTGGCTTTTCTATTGGAATTAATGTTTCTGAATGGTTTATATTTTCAAATCTGAACCTGAAAGTATTTTCAGGTAAAGGGAAAGCTGTTCCATCATTTTGGTTTGTAATGATATCCAATATCCCGTCGAAAGTCCGGGTTTTATAAAAAAACTTATTCCTTACTACTCTCACAAGATTAATTTTTTCAGGAGGCAGCTCAATTACATATTTTGCGTCATCTACAGGAATTCCGTCAATTAAGACCAATGGTTTTGGGCCGATTCTTTTAAGGGTAATTTCTTCCAATATATTGATAACATCTTTTTTATTCGATTTTGATAATGTTACACCAAGAACGATATCATGTATGAATTCCCTCATATTTGGAAGATTATAATAATCTTTGAATACATATTCATTATATTCATTTCCATAAAAAGGAATAGTGTCATTATATACTTGAGGCATTTCGTTGGTTTCATCTTTTCTGTAGGCGTCATCTACCTGAATATTGATGAACTTTTTGGAGATCAGGTCTGTTTCTTCAATTGTAAGCTGCAGGTTCTCTTTTAAATGTATGGGAAATTCCGTAAAAAATTCGTTTTCCAAATTTAAAATTACCTCTTTTTCAGGATCAATAACTTTTAAAATAAGATCTCCTGTATTTTCAAATCTTTTATTTATAAAAAAAAACCTGCCTTCTTCATTAGTAAAAGTTGATTCAATCCAGCTTGTTTTTCCTATGAATGATTGTAATATTTCTTTCCCGGCGGCAGGCTCATTATTTTTGAAAGTCAGTTTTCCTGTTATAATATCGCCTTTAATTTCAGGTAAAAATTTTATATTTGATTCAGCTGGCCCTGAGGTTCGGATATCTTTGTGTGATGTATTTAACAATAATAATTCCAGAAGGTTTTTATCCGAAAGGGCATTTTGGATCAGATCATTGTCCTGACAGGCTTGCATTAGTTCTTCACGAAGAATTTCAATTTCAACAAAGTTTAGGTTTGTGATAGATGAAGTTCCTGAATTAATAGCGGAGAATACTGATAATTCGATTTCAACCGGATTACCCTTATTGTCAGAAATTTCTATTGATACTTCAATTTTTTCTCGCGGGGAATAATTCTCTTTATCAGTATTTAATATGATATTAAGATTTTCATGGGATTTTTGAAAGTATAATTTTCCGGCTAAAAAATGGCCGGCTGAGTTGTTTAATTCCAATGATAAAAGGCCTTTAGGAATATTTTCCGGGGCTATATTATATTCTCCGGGTGAATTTATAGGTGAGTTTGTCAGGGGATAAATGAATTCTCCGCGTTTTGCGTATAATGTGACCGGGAAATCATTTAAATTATTTGATAGTATAGTGACTTTTAATATGTTATTATCCATTATACTTGTACTGAAACTTGTTGCTGCTAGCAGTGATTCCGGAATCGGGGTTTTAGCAAGCTTATTATTATCATCAACTTCGAGGTGATATTTTTTTTCTTTTTCAGGTGTTAAATAAAAACTTGCAAATCCATTTTTACAGGTTTTAAAAGTAGTAAGTATGTTATTATCTGAGTCAAGAACTCTTGCATTCATTTGTAACCCTTTATTTTTTGAATTTGTGATCCTGCAACTCAGGCGACTTTCCATACCTGTGATCAGCGTTCCGCTTTCCGGATATATTTTACAATTTATTACATCAGGCTCAGGTTCTTCAGTGGGAGAAATTAACAATTGAGAAAAGGGATTAATGATTTTAAGTTTTTTAAGAAAAAAACTCTGTACTCCGAAATTCTTCATATAATTGGTATAAGCTCTAAGATAATAGATATCTGAAGCTATTGTCCGGGGTATTTGTATTGTCCCTGAACATTCCCCATTATGAATAGTAAACTTAGCGGATGAAATTATTGCATTTTCCTGATTGTATAATTCTACATAAAGAATTTTACTCAAAGAAAGGGGAAGAAACCAGTTGGAATCATAACTAAAGCCTTTAAAAAAAATCTTTTCCCCGCAAATATATAATTCTCTGTCAATTATAAGAGTGATTCTTTCTTCAGGCAGGGAATTTTGTTTTGTAAATTGATTCAGTTTACCAAAAGAATCATTCATGTTTTGTGCCCCGGCATGCAAACAAATGATCTGGAAGATTAAAAATATAAGAATTATTCTAAAATATATCATTACAATAAACCTTCTCATTTGATATTCCATTAATTATTGTATCCAAAAGTCGGGCATTTCCGGATCACCATGTGTTGTACAATCAAAGCATGCTCTTGAAATTGTTATTCCTAACAATGTATCAGCCTCATCGAACAAAGAGTCCATAATTACCCATCCCAAACCACGCAGGCTGTCAAGCCTTTCTTTTGAAGTAGTTTTATTTAAAGTTTCAGACTGGCAAAATTCATACCCTTCAGGAATTACTAAATCAGAGGGTAATTCATAGCTTTCAATAAATATTCTCATTTCAGATACTCCTGAAACCTGAAAATTACCCAATATTGGTGGCCCGTCATGATTTACATTTCTCATATTTCCTGTCAGAATAATAGGGACCCTGTCATACAAAGTACCTACATTTTCATTAATACTTTTCAGGTTTTCATAAAATATAAATGTTTCTTCCGTTAATATATATTGTTTTATAAGGGTAGAATACTTTACAGATAAGCGGTTTGTTGTATTGTCAATAAAATAAAGAGGGAATCCGGATACTTTATCTTCCGAATAACCTTTTGTAGATTTTGTGAGGAAAGACTTTGAGGTGACATGTGCCCAACAGGTAGTTTCCGTATCAAAAACAGGCGACACATAAGGAACGTGAAATTCCCAGGTTTCATGATAATCCCAGGCATAATATAATGAATTTCCTGAAGGGTCATATGTGTCTAAAAAAATTTGCAAACCTTTAATACCGTTTCCTTTACTCTCGTATTTATAATATATATTATCTATTGGAACAGATTCTTTGAGCTCTTCGAAATTGGATTCACATTTTTCTCCATTTGCTGTTTCAACAATAACTTTATATTTTACACCCACTTCACCGGCAAAATTTCCATCTTCACAAACATATGTCCCCTCACTTTTTTCTATCAGATTTATTTCATTTCCTCTGTCATCGAATATCTGAATAAGAGCGCCTATTTCCGGTTTTGATCCTCTTCTATGGTTATAGGGATAGGTTCTTGACAATTTAATTTCACAGGATCCTGGCTCATTGGTTAGTATACCATCAACAACAAGTAGATTTTCGTACTTATCAATTTGGGGTTCAAATGCAGTTATACAAGTGTTAATTATTAAAATTATTCCGCTTAATATAAACAACAATATAGCTCTTCGTAAATGAGAAGCCGGGCAGGATGCACTAAAATTTGCTATCTTAATTATGATATGATATGCTTTATTCATTTTTTGCCCCTGTTTATGGTTAATTTAAATTAATAAATCAATATTTGAAATTATAAGTTAAAGACAATATTGGCTGAGCAAAAACTGATAGTTTATAACCCTGTACTTTTTTGGTGATATCGCTTACAAAGAAAATTGAGTAGACATTATTTCTTCCGGTAAGATTATATAGAGAAATAGATACCGAATCGCGAATAAGTCTTTTCGATTTCAGGTTACCATCAATATTGAGTGATATATCCCATCTGAAATAATCCGGGATACGGTATTCATTACGATTGGAATAATGTATTAACTCTCTGTTTCTGAATTGATATTTTCCAACCGGATAAGTAATCGGACGTCCCGTACTATATGTTATAGTATTTGAAATGCTGTGTCTTCTTGAAAAGCGATAATTTATCACAAAAGTGAAATCATGAGGTTTATCATAATTTGACGGGAAATATTTACCCTGATTAATCCTGTCAATCAGATGTTCGCTGTCCACTTTCACCAGGCTGCGTGAAAAGGTATAGCTTGCCCAGCCATTTAACGCTCCATAATTTCTTTTAAACATAATTTCCATCCCATAAGCTTTACCAATACCTTTAAGAAGATCAATTTCCAGATCAGGGTTCATTAACAGATTTGTCCCTCCCCTGTATTCGAGTATATCTTTTGAGGTTTTATAATAAAGTTCCAGTGAAGCTTCCATAGTATTGGACAAAAGATCTTTATAAAATCCTGCTGAATATTGCCAGCTTTTCCGGGATGGAAGATTTGGTCCGCTGACTTTCCATATATCCGTCGGGCTAATAGCTGTTGTATTTGAAAGCATATGCAGATATTGATACATTTTGGATATATTAATTTTTAATGAACTTGAAGGGCCGGTAATATATCTTGCAGAAAATCGTGGCTCAAGGCCCCATGTGTCGTTAATAATTTTGCTTTCATTTACAATAGTTGAATCTACTCTTGATAAAAGAGATCTCGGAGCTCCTTCCTGATAATGATATACTTTTAGAGGCCCGAGAGTAAGAAAACCGGAATGTCTTATTCCATAGCTAACTAATAACTTATCAGAGATTCTGTGTTCATCATTCAGATAAATGCCGGTTTCAAGAGCCTGTTCCTTTTGAAGATGTACCGGCAGAATAATGGATTCAAGTCCTAAAGGTCCCATGTCTCCTGGCTGAATACCATACTTAATTACGTTTGCGCCAAAATTTATTTTATGATTTGTATTTAAAAACCAGGTAAAATCAGTTCTGGCCTCTTTATATTGTACATTGTAATTCAGATCAAAGGCATACACTCCCATGGATTCACTTTTCAATGAATATCCATAATTACTGTAAATTGCTGATAATGTATTATATAGCTTGCCTGAAAAAACGTGCTTATAAGTTAAGGCTGCGTTCATATTCACATAATTATAGAGGGTATCATAATTTAACTTAAACCGGTCACCACTATAATATGATGAAAAGCTTATTTCATTATTTTCATGGATTTTGTAATTTAATTTTACATTAATATCATAAAAAGATGCAGTACTATTTTTCAGGGCAGCCACATCAACATTATGAAGTATCCAGTCTGAATGGCTCCCGCGGCCACTAATAAGGAATGTTGCCTTGTCCTTTATTACAGGCCCGTCAATACTGAACCTGGCTGCTACCGGACTTATACCACCATCAAAACATATTTTTTTCAAATCACCGTTCCTTAAACTAACATCCATAACAGATGATAATCTTCCGCCATATTTTGCCGGAACTCCGCTTTTATATAATTTGAAATCACTAACAATATCAGGATTAAAAACAGAAAAGAAACCGAATACATGTGATGAATTAAAAAGCGGTGCCCCATCCATTAAGATAAGATTTTGATCGGTATTCCCGCCTCTAACATTAAACCCCCCGGCACCTTCACCAACTGTCTGTACTCCGGGTAATAAAAGGGTGGATTTTATAACATCTGCTTCTCCCAGAGTAGATGGGATATATTTTATTGTTTGTATATCAAGTTTATCAAGCCCAAGTTGAAGCCCTCGTACATTATGTTCTTTATCTGCTGTTATTACGACTCCCCATAATTCAATCATCTTTTCTTCCATTTCAACATCCAGCATCCCGTTTCCATTGATCAACACTTTGACAATTTCTTCCTTTCGTCCCAGAAATTTAAAAAGAAGTTCATGATTTCCGGGAGGTATTGATAAAACATAATAACCATATAAATCTGTTATAGTTCCCACATTAAAATCTTTAACGTAGACAACCGCACCAGGCACCGGATTTCCTGTTTCCTTTTCCCTGACATAACCTGATAATACGGCTTTGGATGTGCGGGATGATAAATTACCCGGAATTCCGATTGTTACAATTTTTTCACTATCGCCATCAACAACTACTTTGGTAATACTTTTAGTTATATATGAACTTTCCTCCGGAGTTGCAAATTCGTTTATAGTTTTAGGGGTTTCTTTTAAATTGCTGAAATTAACGGAACTTTCAATTTTATATTTAGATGTGAAAATTATATTGCCTGGTTCATCATAAAAATAACTTAAATCTGTATTTTGCAGGCTTTCCTCAAGTATTTTGTCTAATGGACAGGGAGAAGTGGCCTGAATTACCGTAATATCACTGATCCATTCTTCAAGGTAAAAAAATTTCAACTTATATTTATTTTCCACATCATTTATCAGGTCGAAAAAAGGACGTGAATTGAAATCCGAACTTATCATGATCTCCGGAAAACCAGCAATTAAATTAATTAAAGCTGTTAATAGAATTATTGAAAAGGTTAATCTTTTCATTTATAGATTATCATAAAACTTTAAAATATGAATAACAGGCCCCATATCATCTGCTTTAATATTTATGGAATTTTTCTTTATAAAATTCCTGACTTCAGGCTTATGGTCATCTAATGCATTAATCAGACATTTATTTTTTTTGATCTTTATAAATTCATCTTCCTTGTAAAGAAAATATTCAATCTTTTGAGAATAACCCCCATCATAATGAGTATCAAATAAAACTTTTGTTTTTTCCCAACGGATATATAATTTTGTTTTTCCGTCATAAATAACTTCATAATAACCGGGTACAATTAATTTCCCGGAGATGTTGCCTGCGTTATCTAAATATTTAAAATCATGATTGTCAATACTGAATTGCCTGACCATGACTTTGTTAAAATAGATCTGATAAGCAGATGATTCCTTGAAATACAGAAAAACTAAATTATCTGATACGATATCATATTTTACTGCATCTAATATATATTCTTCAGAACCTAAATATACTTTTCCTGAATTCCACATATTATTCTGAAAAAATGGATGTATATATTTATTGGCATATGGGTAATGTTGTATGCCATTTATATAATCTAATTTCTCATATTCAACCAATTCAGGTATTTCTTTAATTCTGTTTATCTGATCCTGCAAAAGTGATGCTTTACTCTCATAATCAATTGCCTGTGATATGCCTGATATAAAAATAATATGTGAAAAAAATATTATTATTAAGATGTTTTTCACTTAATTGAATTTAATTATTTCATGATTATTCTTGTTGTTTCATATGATACTCCCGGAAATTCGTATTTTCTTTTTAATTTTAGAATATAAAAATGGGAGCCATAAATATAAATTATATTTCTAAAAGAAAAATACAAGTGCACTGCTTTAAAATATTTTATTTTCACACTTATTTAGTTTAGAAAAATATATGCGTTTATTTATGTATGAAATCAATAATTAAGACTCTTTAAGTGTTATTTTGTATTAGGAAATTAATCATTTAAACAGATAAAGAAAAGTAAGATATTTTGGATTTTAAGTGAAAATTATGTTAATATGTATCCTGATAAGCACAAATACTTTTTACTTTTCATGAACTCCCGATAATTTTAATTATATATTAAACGTAGTTTTGAAATATTATTAAGAGCTTTAATTATTTGTTTTTATATATAAGCGATATTGTTGAATGATGAGATTTTTGACCAGAGAAAATCTCCCAATATTAGGTGATCAATATTTTTCTTAATTCATATATTTTAGTCTTTTCATTAAATACCTTTACGAAAATGAGTACAAAAAAAAGCCATTTGCCATCAGGCCGTTTAATATCACTCGATGCTTTGCGAGGCCTTGATATGTTCTTTCTGACAGGGCTGGCAGGAATTTTTCAGGCACTTCCAAAATTATCTGATACTGCATTTAATGTTTGGCTTGCAGGCCAATGTGTACATCCCCCCTGGCATGGATTTACCGCATATGATCTAATTTTTCCCATGTTTATTTTCATTATGGGGGCTTCTATCCCTTTTTCCTTTGCCCGCAGGCTTTCTGAAGAAGGGGGGAAAAGGAAACTGATTAAGCATGTTTTTATCCGTACTGTTACCCTGACTATCCTGGGGATATTTTTGTGGCAAAAACCTGGCGGGCCACATCCGGTTTATGGTTATTACAGTGTTTTATACCGAATTGGTATTTCTTATTTTTTTGCTTCACTTATTACTATGAATACAAATATACGGGGACAGGTTTACTGGACTTTTGGTTTATTGGCAGGATATTATTTGTTAATGCGCTTTGTTCCCGTACCTGGCTATGGGATTGGAGATTTAAGCCAGGAAGGGAATTTACAGACATTTATTGGGGAGCAGGTATCTCAGTATTTATCACCTAATTATAGAGCAATGTTGAGCCTGACTCTTATTCCAAGTATATCTAATGCTCTCATGGGAGTTTTGGCAGGCCAATTGCTAAGATCTGAGAAGGCAGCTGAATACAAGGCTAAAGGCTTATTGATTGGCGGGGCAATATTATTTACCTTGAGTTTTCTTATACATCTTGATTTTCCCATTAATAAAAACTTATGGTCACCTTCTTTTACCTTTCTTACCTGTGGTATCAGTGCTTTATTCCTAAGTTTATTTTACTGGTTAATTGATATTAAGGGTTATACAAAATGGGCTTTCTTTTTTGTTGTAGTAGGGATGAATTCTATTACTATTTATGTTGCCGGGTTTATTGTTAAATTTGCCAGCCTTGCTGATGTTGTTGTAGGCAGATTTGATTTTGGTGACGGAAGGGCTTTGGCCCTTGCTATTACAATAGCTACAATAAAGTGGTTGTTTTTATATTATTTATATAAGCAAAAGGTGTTTTTAAAGATATGAGTTTTTTGGTTTTTTAATTTTTTGCCTCCGGTCTAATTATTATTTCATCCATATCGTACCATTGCCCCTGTTTAACAGCACTTTGAGGTGATCCCATAAAATAAAGGCCTTCTAATACCTTTATTTCAGGGTAAATCTCGCGTATTTTTCCTGTTTTACGGACAGGACGGCCATTTTCAAAATTCTTTTTTAAAAACTTTCATAATTTGTTCCTGTTCAGGGTTGTTTTTTAATAAAATCCTATTCCTGTTGCCATTTGGATATTGGAAAACTATCTCATACATTTTATTGATTTGAACGTTTTGTAATAACGATCATTGTCGTGCTCCTTAACTATCAATCCTATGTTGACTTTATCTGCCAAATTAATTATTTGTTTAAAAATCGGCTGTCAAAAAAATTTTATTTCACTATTTTTATTCATGTTGCAAAAAGTTTTTAGCAAAATCAATATACAACATTGAAGGGAAACCGAAAGGGAGTACCTTCACTTTTTTATTTTAGTCGGACAGTAGTGAAAGGATATCAATTATTTTTTAGATATTTATTTAAAAATTTCAATGCTCCCACATAATGTATCTCATGACGACCATCGAAGAATTCAATTTCCGTCCGGTCACCTATGCCCAAACTAACATAAAGCCTCCGCACTTTAGCATACTCATATGCCACCCATTCATCAGGGGCTTCTCCATCCCAATGTCCGCGCTCAACCATAAACGGCCTGGGTGCAATTAATCCAGCCATCTCTGCATAATTAAAAGTATTGGCCATGTTAAACTCATAATGACCATATATACCAAACATATAACTAGCTTTGAAATCCAGCGAAGTGAGCTTCCATACCCATTCAGTAAAGTCACCTGAACATATTACCACAGAATAGTCATCAAGAACAGGGGGAATCCTAATAGCACTCTTTCCTCCGTAAGACAGACCATAAAAACCAATACGACTGGTGTCTACAAATGATAACTGCTTTAGCCAGCTTAATGTTTGTTTATGTTGACCGATTGTAATTGAAAATAAAGATTGTTTTAATGGATTAGCTAATCGCTGAACATGTCTAAAACTTTCTTGTCTAGATGGTTCATCTGGCAAAAGCCCGTATATATTTTGAGGAGCATAAACAATATACCCTTCTTCTGCCAGTTTAGAACCAAATGAGTGGTATATAGATTCGATATCAGGATCAACCAATAATTCGGGAAAACTGGGAATCCCATGCTGAGCAACTACCAATGGATATTTGACACCAGGTTTTAAATTATTTGGAATCAATAATATGCCACCTGCAATTATTCCCGGCCAAACATCCAGCTTTATCCAATATCCTTTCCATTTTTCAGTTTCATAAGCCAACCTGCTTTGGACGTTAAATTGTGATAATGCATCAGGCATCTTACCCATTAACTCTTCCCAAAAATATTCCTTATAATTTTTGGTTGTTTCTACCCATTGATCCACAGAGCTATTATCAGTTTTATTCCAAAATTCCTTTCGCACTTCTGGACTTTTTTTAATTAAATCATCCATATGGTTCAATAATTCCTCTATCTGTAATTTCATTCTGCCATCGAAATCAATAAATGAATCCTGTAATGAAATTCGGGATGTTTCAAATTTGATTGAATCAAGACCAACACTCCTTAATAACTCTCTGGAAGCTTCATATGTACCATGTAATCCATGACCGTCTCCACTAACTACCAACTTAAAATTTTGAGGTACACCTAATTGCTGGTATATCTTTTCAGCCCTGCCTGCCTCTTTCTGTACTGACAATAAAGACGGAGTATTTATGCGGCCAGGAGCTGCGTAATTCTTTCTATCTGGTGTGGCTATCGGAGGACCTTCAATTTCGGGCGCTTTTGAGGCTTCTATCACTATAGATCTTGGTGCAATAAGGCCTGCTATCTCAGCGTCACCAAACTCTTTCAATAATCCCCAAACATTACGATAAACAGGTTCTTTCCAAAGATTTTCACGTTCTTGAAAATATCCACTTACCAAAACACCATTAATTCGCATATCAACAGCAGCACTATAAAACGCAATTAAACCCCCTTCACCATAGCCGGTTACTGCAATAGGTAAATTTTTAGTTTTATTTGTAAACCAGTCAACAACCGCTAAAACCTTTTGTACTTCATAACCTATTATATGACGACCTATCTGATAAGCCCTGCGAAAAATATATTCCCTGTGTGGCAGGTTAGAAAAACTGATTCCCGGAACTCCAGACCATTTGTCATTTCTGTCTATCAATACCGGTATAATAACCCGGCATCCTGCACCTGCCATCCTTAGTACATAAAGTGATTCCTTAGGTATCCCCGGAGACAAACCTGCTAACATTTCGGGAGATTGGTCAGCATCCGGAATGATAATTAATTGTGCCTTTATATCTCCACGTGGTTCAATCCAAAGTCCTGTACCCGTTACACCATTAAAAACAGGCCAACTAATACGATAAATACTGAACTGGTCATTTTCGGATATTAATGCTTTTTTATCGGATGTCTCATGAAGTGTTAATGAATTAAAAGGGATTCTTTCATCTATAAC
>CAZLXM010000104.1:5085-11802 GCA_964563105.1 uncultured Bacteroidaceae bacterium | reverse complement strand
TTGATATATATATAATTATAATATATTTTAAAAAGTTAACGCATCACTACTATTTTAAATTAAAAAATAAATTGATTTTCGTCACAGATTTAAAAAATCAATTTTCCGAATATGTCTTTTAAAAATAACAATCAATCGGATGTCATGCCGGCACCTGGCCTGAAGAGAGCTCTACGACTTCCGGCTCTTATATTATATGGTATTATAATAATTCAGCCGACTGCTCCTATGCCTCTATACGGTGCTGCCAATGCAATTGCAAAAGGTCATGTAGTGACTACCGTTCTCATAGGTATGGTTGCAATGCTTTTTACTGCAATAAGTTATGGTCGTATGGCAAATATATATCCAAACGCAGGTTCGGCTTATACTTATGTTGGCCGTGGATTACATCCTGCTTTAGGTTATTTTACCGGTTGGAGTATGATCTTTGATTATGTGATGAATCCTGTCATTTGTATTATCTGGTGCAGTAAAGCAGCAATGAATTTAGTACCGGGTATCCCATTCATTGTTTTTGCTGTTTCATTTGCTATTCTCTTTACCACGCTTAATCTGAGGGGGATAGAAGCTAGTGCACGGACCAATACGATAATTGCAACAGGCCTGGGAGTAGTAATCGCACTTTTTCTTATTTCATCTGTTCGTTATTTAATAAATAATTCGACGCTTAGTTTAAGCGAATTCACCAGACCTTTTTATGATCCGGAAACATTTTCATTTTCAACAGTCTCAGCGGGTGCTTCTTTAGCTGTACTTACCTATATGGGTGTTGATGGGATCTCAACATTGTCAGAAGAGGTTCACAATCCGCGGCGGAATATCCTCAGAGCCTCTGTTTTGGTATGTCTTATTACGGGAGCATTAGCATCTGTACAGGTTTATATGGCCCAGTTGGTATGGCCAGGTACAAATTTTCCCGAGCAGGATACAGCATTTTGCTTTATCGCGGGAAAAGCTGGAGGACTTTGGTTATTTAACCTTATAAATTTTTCTCTGTTAATAGCAACGATAGGCTCAGGTACCGGGGCACATCTGGCAGCTGGAAGGCTTTTGTATGGAATGGGCCGGGATAATGCCATACCGGGAAAATTTTTTTCTTATATCAATCCTCGTACACGTATCCCAAGTAAAAACATAATTCTTGTTGGAGTACTGGCTCTGATTGGAGCATTGGTTCTGACATTTCCTCTTGGAGCCCAATTTGTTAACTTTGGCGCTCTGGTTGCCTTTATGGGCGTTAATGCCACATCATTTGTTCATTATTTCTTAAGGAATAATCATAGAACATTTAGCCATTTTATTGTTCCTGTTCTTGGATTTTTAATTTGCCTTTATCTCTGGTTAAGTCTCGGAAATATTGCAAAAATAATTGGTGTATGTTGGCTGATGACCGGTATTCTTTATGGAGCATGGAGAACTTCATGGTTTAAAAAACCATTAAGGCTGGCAGAAATAGAAAATGGAGATAATTAAAAACACTGTTTCAGCTTATCTGCCGATCCTCTTTTCACAGGCTTTGAAGAAACCGGATTTAAATTAAAAAGCAATTCACCTGCATTTAAACTGGGAATAAAACAAATTGACTTTGATAAAATAGGTTTGCAAAAAAATAAAATCGTTATTATCGAATAAAATTAAACAAATAAACTTACTATTTATTTTCAATACATTATATAAAATATCCAGTATCAAACATTAACTTCTTTTAATAATAAATTATGAAAAAGCTGAATATAAGTTTTAGGATCCATACAGTTTTATTATTTGTAGTATTAATTACAGCCTGTAATCGGGAAGTAAAAACCAGCGAAGAATATAATATGGCAGATATTTTTGATATTAATAATTTACCTCCTCAACCAGGGCAGGATTCATGGAAATTTATTGAAGACCTTAGTTCCGAAATGTGGGATAAACATCCGTGGGAGACCAGGGATGCCGGGCCAAATCAGGCAGACCTGTCAAAAGGTGTAATTATTAAAGATAATTTTCCTGACCCGAAAAAAAGGCTTGTGACTGCTTATGATGATTTGAAGGACTTTTTTATTGCCGGCGATATCCAGGTTGGAAGCGGCAACTATGTTATTGAAACTGTAGAAAACAATAATCTGAATGGTGAATCATTCCAACTGGAAATTAAACCGGAATCATGCAAAATTCTGGCAGGAGATATTGAAGGGATCCGGCGCGGAATTTTTACACTTGAAGATGAAATGCTTCGGATAAGAGGCCCATTTTTACCATTGGGTAATATTGAGAAGCATCCTGCTATTATCCGAAGAATTTCGCGTTGTGTTTATGGGCCAATAAAACGGCCTCCGGCAATGCGAGATGAATTGATGGACACTGTTAATTATTACCCCGGTCAGTATCTGAACCGTCTTGCTCATGAAGGTGTAAACGGATTATGGCTAAGTGTTGATTTTCGTGATCTCGTTTCTACCAGGTACAATCCTGATGCTGCAAAAGACGCTGAAAAACGTCTCGATAAACTCAGAAAAACAGTAGCCCAAAATTTAAGATATGGGATACGTACATATTTATTCACTATTGAACCCCGGGCCTGGGGTAACCAGCCTCCCTATTATATGGATATCCATATTCTTGATAAATATCCTGAACTTGGCGGGGCAAGACAGGGCAATATAGTCTATTTCTGTCCGATGAGTACTACGGCTAAGGATTATCTATACCAGGTTGTCAATACAATTTTCAAAGAAATCCCTGATTTAGGAGGAATGATAAATATTTCTCATGGAGAAAGGGCGACTACCTGTGCAAGTACACTTGCTGCTGCAGGAGGAGGAACGAATAACTGTCCCCGTTGTTCAAATAAAGCTCCATGGGAAATTCTTTACGCTTCCTTATCAGCTATGGAAAAAGGTATGCATGATGCCGCCCCTGAAGCAGAATTGATAAGCTGGCATTATATGGGGACCTCAAATGAGTATCCTGACTGGGTGTATGAAATACCGTCTCATACTCCTGAAGGAGTGATATTACAATTTCAGTTTGAAACCGGAGTTACCAAAACAGAATTTGGAAAGAAACTTGTGGGTGGTGATTACTGGTTATCAACGCCGGGCCCCAGTGAAAGATTTGAGAAACAGGCAAAAATAGCAAGGGACCACGGAACCATGGTTTCAGCTAAAATCCAAACCGGAAATTCACATGAAGTGGCTTCCATACCATATATTCCTGCTCCATTATTAATATATAAAAAATTTTCAGCAATGCATCGCCTGGATGTAACCCATACCATGCTTGGCTGGTATTTTGGAAATTATCCGGGATTGATGATTAAATCTGCGGGAGAATTAGCATTTAATCCTTTCCCTGCAGATGAAATATCTTTTTTAGAAAGACTTGCTTCTATTTATTGGAGAAGTGAAGATGTTCCATTGGTGACTGAAGCATTGAAGAAATTCTCAGAAGGTTATGGGAATTATCCCCTTCAGGCAATGTTGGGCTATTATGGCCCGATGCATGACGGCCCCGTATGGCCCTTATTACTTAAACCTGCGGATGCCCCCCTGACACCAACATGGCAAATCGGATCAAGCTCAACACTTAAACCTTGGCCGCCAAGTGGTGACCGGATAGGAGAATGCTTATGGAGTGGAGGGGCCGGAATAAACTCTTCAATGGAAAATGTACTAACATTAAATGAGACTGTTGAGCTATGCCGTCGTATGAGCAAAAAATGGAATGAAGGAACGGAAATCCTGAATAAACTGAAGAAAAAATATATTAATGAACCGGAAAGGATTCTTGAAATTGGTCTGGCAAATGCCATTGGAATTCAGTTTCAGAGCGGTTATAATATTTTAAATTTTTATAAGCTGCGGGAAGAAATGTTTAATATGGAAGGAAGAAAAAGACTCAATATACTTAAACAGCTTGAAAATATTATAAAAGAAGAATTAAAATTGGATGAGCAACTTATTGAACTGTGCAAAAAAGATTCACGACTTGGATTTCATTCTGAAGCAGAAGGATATAAGTATTTCCCTAAAAAAATTCGCTGGAGGATGCAGCAATTAAATAATGCACTTAAAAATGATGTACCTGAATTGAAACAGCTTATCAAACAAAACAAATTGTTGTTCCCCGAATTTACCGGTAAGGAACCCTCCGGAGCAATAGCACATGCAATTCGTTTAACAGGATCTTTTGACTCAAATATCCCGGAAAAATTGAAATGGCAGCCTTTCAATTATGGTGCAAAAAATTCAGGATCTTTGTGGGCAGCATCATTCAACAATGATACTTTATATTTCATAATATCTGATCCTGTTAACAAAAATATGCCCTTAAATGATCCCGAAATTTCCGGTATTACTATCCGGATTGAACCACGCCGCCTCTGGCCCGGTGCACAATATTCTTTCAGTACGACTGAGGAAGGGCATTTGCTTAATAAAGCCCATAAAGTGAAAGGCGCAGACAACTGGTATTTAATCGCACAGATACCTTTTAAAAGCTTTTGGTGGAGTAATGAAAAAATGCACCCTTTAAGAGTTTATGTCAGTATACAGAAAAAAAATATAGGAAGCAGTTCATGGAACCCAAATAATCCTGTTACTTCAAGGCTGGTGTTTGGTACATTTAATCCCGCTGATTTGGGATGGCTGATATTTGATGAATAAATGGCCATTATTCAACATAAAATAACAAAGAAACTTTATTTTGAGAATATCATGAAAAGTATTAATTTGCAATCAGTGCATCAGAACACCATGTCCCAATAAACAATTTATTAATCTCTTTATATTAATAAACTCTATTTTAAAAAATTATTAAGATACTTTTTGTAAAATACCGGATTCCTGATAAACTATAATCAAATTTAAACCAATCATTTTGCAAATTGATTTTTACATTATATATCATTAAATATTAACCAGTTAAATATTTTATAATGAATCACTTTTTCCTGAAATGCTGTATAAGCACAAGTGTTTTGATTTTTCTTATTTTTTCAGGCTGTTCACAAAGAACGGATATTGAAACTTCTGTTACTTTTGGTGATAGTTTGTATCTGAAGAATGTACCTCCTCAACCTGGACTTGAATGCTGGAAATTTGTTGAAGATCTGAAGTCACCTCTCTGGACAAAACATGATTGGGGGCAAAAAATTGCTGCTCCTGGTCAGGCTGATCTTTCCAAAGGTATAAGCATCAAAACAAATTTTCCTGATCCTAAAGGACGCCTTAAAACAGCATATCAGGATTTACAAGACTTTCTTCTTGCGGGAGGGGTAACATCCGATAATGGCCCGTATTTAATTGAAACTATAGAATCATCCGAATTTGAAGGAGAATCTTTTCGCCTGGAAATCAGTGAATCAGGATGCCGTATCCTTGCAGGAGATGTAGAAGGGATAAGGCGTGGTATTTTTAATCTTGAAGATGAAATGCTTCGTATGCGTGCACCTTTACTCCCTATTACTACAATAGAAAAAAAACCGGTAATTGTAAGACGGATATCACGTTGCTTTTTTGGACCTATCAAAAGGCCTCCAGCAATGAGAGATGAGTTGATGGATGATGTTGATTATTATCCGGATCAATATCTGAACCGCCTGGCCCATGAGGGTGTAAATGGCTTATGGCTTACAATTGAGTTTCGTGATCTTGCGAGAACGAAATATACTCCTTATGCCGGAAAAGATGCTGCAAAACGTTTGGCAAAATTGAAAAAAACTGTTGATAAATGTTTACAATATGGCATAAGAACATACATTTTTTGTATTGAACCACGTACATGGGATGCTGACCACCCGGTATTAACTGAATACCCAATACTGGCAGGTCATAATAATAGAAATTTTTGCCCGTCAAGCCCTACAGCTTATGACTATCTATATGAATCTGTTAATCAAATATTTAAAGCTGTCCCCGAACTGGGTGGGATTATCAATATCACGCATGGCGAAAGATCAACCACCTGCCTTAGTGCTGTTTCTTCATTCTCTGATTACAAAGGACTGATTAACTGTCCGCGTTGTTCAAATAAGGAGCCATGGGAAATATTGTATGCTTCACTTTCAGCAATGCAAAAAGGTATGCATGATGTCAATCCTGATGCAGAATTTATAAGCTGGCTCTACATGCCTCAACCTCAGCAATATCAAATTGGAGATGTATATAAGCTGGGTGACTGGGTTTATGAATTACCGGCTCATACACCTGAAGGTGTAGTACTTCAATTTAATTTTGAATCTGGTGTAGAAAAAGAAGAATTTGGAAAACTATTAGTGGGAGGAGATTATTGGATATCAAATCCGGGGCCGAGTGACCGCTATGAGCGTATTGCGAATATTGCAAGAGACCATAATACGAAGATGTCAGCAAAAATACAAACCGGAAATTCCCATGAAGTTGCGACAGTTCCATTTGTTTCTGTACCATCATTATTATACAGAAAATTTGCTGCAATGCATCATCTGGGGGTTTCTCATACAATGCTTTGCTGGTATTTTGGCAATTATCCCGGATTAATGAACAAAGCCGCAGGTTTATTGTCAATGCAACCCTTTCCGGATGACGAAGAAAAATTTCTTTCTCAACTCGCATCAATTTACTGGAAAGAAAATGATGTGCCAAAAGTTGTTGAAGCATGGAAATATTTTGCAGACGGATATGAAAACTATCCCCTTACAAATCATTTCCAGTATTATGGCCCGATTCATGACGGGCCTGTTTGGCCACT
>CAZLXM010000104.1:0-5075 GCA_964563105.1 uncultured Bacteroidaceae bacterium | reverse complement strand
AGATGCACCACTGACCCCGACATGGCAGATTGGATCGAGTGCTACCCTAAAACCATGGCCTCCAAGCGGGGACAGAGTTGGAGAATGTATTGGAGGAATACTAAGCCTTGAGGAAGTTGTGGAACTAACTCAACGTATGACCAGCTCCTGGGACAAAGGCATGAAAATATTTTCTTCACTTGAAAATAATTATAAAAACGATCCCGAAAGGATAAAGGATATAGGTGTGGCTAAAGCACTTGGCATTCAATTAAGAAGCGGATATAACATAATGAATTTCTATTTCCTGCGCGAAAAAATGTTTCGCATGGAAGGCCGAGACCGTCTGAAAATTTTAAAACAGCTCAAAAACATAATACATGAAGAACTTGATCTGAATAAGCAGCTGCTTGAACTTTGTGAAAAAGATTCAAGGTTAGGTTTTCACTCTGAAGCAGAGGGATACAAATATTTTCCCGGAAAGATATTGTGGCGTATGGAAGAATTGAAAAAAGTCATTAAAAATGATATTCCTTTAGTTAAAAAAGTCATTAAAAACAATGAATTACTCTTTCCTGAGTACACTGGAAAGAGCCCTGAAGGTGCAACCGCAACTTGTATAACAGCTACAAATTTAAGCCGGAGTGATAAAGCCCCGGATCTGCCTGCAGGTCTTCAATGGCAGGAAATGCCTTTCGGAACAGGAAAAACAGGTTTACAATGGGCCTCAAACAAAGATTCTGAAGCTATTTATATCTGGATAAGAGATAATTCAGCTGTTGATCAGAACCCGTCTTCAAAAGAAATCTCCGGTTTACGTGTAAAGATTGAAGCACAAAGGTTATATCCCGCCAAACATTTTTCATTTATTAAAGGTTTTGCAAACATAACAGACGATCCTGTACGTGATTTGGGATATGCTTTGCTTTACCGGGCCGGACTCACTGAAATTCATAAAGATGGTAAAAATTATATTGTTGGCCGGATCCCCTTCAGGATTATTGGAGTTAATGCCGAAAAAAGCGATCCAATACGTATTGATGTAACAGCACAAATGCAGGGTAGCGGTACAAACTCATGGAGACCAAATAATCCTGTGACCGGAAGATTGATACTTGGATCAGACAATCCTGCAGACCTGGGATGGTTATTGTTTGAATAACATATCAATTTTGTGTTATTTTTAGATAAAATAGTTTTATCTATATTTTAATTTAATTCTTAACTTTTGCTAATAATTTATCTCTGGCAGAATAATCTGCTTACATATTATGAATGAAATCAAAATAACATTAAGAACTTTGAAATCATTCTAATATATTAAATTAGAACGACCGCCATTATTCTCTTTAATTTAAGCGCATATTTTCAGGCGTTTAAATGAATACTGTTCAACATCCTTCTTATTGCTTTTTAAAAGATTACTCTCTAACTTTTAAAATTTACCCTTATGTTAAACTAATCTGCTAGCAATGAAAAAAAAGATCTATCAAATTTATTTTGGAAAAGGTTCTTATAATCTCTTTTCAAAATGTTTTCTGGCCGGGATTTTTCTTCTATTCCACTTTAGCGTATCAGCGCAACAAAGAGTTATTTCCGGTACCGTTACCGGAGAGGGCAATTCTGTCATACCAGGAGTAAGCGTTATTGCATCAGGGACCAGTTTAGGGACCATTACAGATCTTCAGGGAAACTTTAGCATATCCGTTCCGGTAAGTGTAAACGCCTTGATATTTAGTTTCGTAGGAATGGAAACACTGGAGTTAACACTTGATGCGCGTGATACCTATCATGTAATACTTAAGGAAAGTACTGTGGCCCTGGAAGAAGTGTTAGTTGTTGGTTATGGGACCCAGAAAAAAGCAAGTGTGGTTGGTGCTATAACCCAAATTGACAACCAGGCTCTTGTTGAATCTGGTGCAATCAACGTAACCAATGCAATTGCAGGTAAACTTTCGGGGGTTTTAACCATTCAATCAAGTGGTCAACCCGGGAAAGATAAATCTGAAATTATTATTCGCGGCCTCTCAAGTTGGAACACATCCGTGCCACTCGTTTTAGTGGATGGTGTTGAACGTGATTTCACTGATTTGGACCCCTATGAAATTCAGACTATTTCCGTTTTAAAAGATGCTTCTGCAACTGCAGTTTTTGGTGCAAAAGGTGCAAATGGTGTTATCATTGTTACAACAAAACGCGGGACTCTTGGCAAGCCTAAACTAAACTTTTCAGCATCATACGGTATAGAAAAACCGATGCAATTACCTGATCATGTTGATTCTTACACTACTATGTCTATGATGAATGTAGGAATGAAAAACCTGCAAATTTGGAATGAGATATGGCCGGATTATATTCTTGAAGAATACCGCAATCCATCTACCCCGTTAAATGCGCTTAGATATCCCGATGTAAACTGGTTTGAGGTTGTTACAAAACCTTCTGCTCCTTCATCTAAAGCTAATTTAAGTATTCAGGGAGGGACAAAAGCTGTAAAATATTTCTCTATGCTGGGATTTAATCATCGTGGAAGTTTTTTTAAAGGATTTAAAGATGGTTACCTCGATTCCCATTTTTGGCATAACAGGTTTCATTACCGCTCGAATCTTGATTTCTCACTTACTGAAACCACACTTTTTTCAGTAAACCTGGGGGGAGAAATAGGATATAGAAATGAAACACTGGTTAATATGTGGCCTTACCTTTATGCTACCGGTACTGCCAGATACCCTAAATATTTTCCCGAATGGGTTTTAGAACAGGTCCCGGATCCGGATTATCCTAATGATACCGGAATCAGGCAGGCAAGTACCCTGGGGGATTATTATGGTAATCCTTATAGATCTCTGGTTAACGGTTCTTTCTATCGATATCGTGATTCCAAGCTATTTACAGACCTTATCCTCGACCAAAAGCTTGATTTCATACTAAAAGGTTTGTCTGCTAAAGGAAAGGTCTCATTAAGCACTTTTTATCAGGACTTGTCTTTATCCAGTGGTTACACATTGCCATTATATGAACTTCGTTATGAAAATATCGGCACGTCTAAAAATCCATGGTTCAGGATTGACCAAACTGATGAAGTGTGGAAAATGAATCCTCCAACTATTGGAGTAGGAGGATTACAGGGTGGTTTTTACAAAGACCTTTACTATGAAATGTCTTTAAACTATATGAACTCTTTTGGGAACCATAACCTGACAGCTTTAGCATTGATGAACAGACAGGAAAAAAATATTGAAACTCAATTCCCATATTATAATGAAGGATTAGTTGGAAGGGTTACTTATGATTATCTAAGAAAGTATTTATTTGAATTTAATCTTGGTTATACCGGTTCCGAACGTTTTGCCCCAAAAAACCGGTTTGGATTTTTCCCGTCCGTAGCATTTGGATGGGTAATTTCAGAAGAATCTTTCTTTCAAAATGCTTTTCCATGGATTAATACTATGAAACTTCGTTATTCTGACGGTTTAGTTGGCAGTGATTATGCCGCAACCCGCTGGCTTTATATAAGTGATTACTACACAGATAGCAAAGGATATATTCATGAGGGTGCCGCAGCTAATGTATCGGCTCAGTGGGAAGAAGCACATAAAAGGGATATAGGGTTAGAAATGCGTTTTTTCCAAAATTCTTTACATTTCAGTATTGACTTGTTTGATGAACATCGTTCAAAAATGCTGATCTCCCCTAACAATGTAACTATGATGGTTGGAAGCGATTTCAAGGAACTGAACAAGGGAAAACTAAAAAAACATGGTTTGGAACTGGAACTTGGATATAATAATCAAACTGCCTCAGGTATAAGATATTTTATAAGTGGTATTTTTGGATTTAACGAAAATCGAATCATTGATGTTGACGACCTGCGTTATTCACCGGAATATAGAAAACAGGCAGGAAAACCATTAGGGGCAATAGGAGGAGGCGCTTCACTTACAGGTACCGGATATTATACAACAATTGATGACATCCATAATAATCCATCTCCCCTGGGTGTAACAGGAGTATTTATTGGAGAATATAAATACCTGGATTTTAATGGAGATGGACAAATAACAAGTGAAGACCCTCATCCAATTCCCGGATTAACATACGCTCCCATAACTTATTCTTTTAGCGGAGGCTTTTCTTATAAAGGTTTTGATTTAAAATTCATGTTTATGGGAAATGCTAAAAAGCATATGTCAGTAGGCCAATCTTTTTTCCAGGAATTTTATTTTGGAAACTGGCGCGTACAACCTGAATTAGTAAATTACTGGAGACCGGATAATCAGGACAATCCATCTCATTCTTCCCTTCATTACAATGGTATAAATTCTACTAATCTGCTCACAATATTCAGATATGGTTCAATTGATGGTAAACATGTTATGCGGTCCGATTATTTTCGTTTAAAAGAGCTTTATGCAGGATATACTTTTAATTTAAACTTTATGGAACGGGTAGCTGGCGTCTCAAGAATTAATGTATTTATAATTGGAAATAATCTCTGGACAAAATCCAAATTTAAAAGATGTGATCCGGACCGAAAAAATATAAATACAGATGAAGGTTATTATCCATTGATGGGCAGCGGACAAATCGGTTTAACCCTTGATTTCTAACAACCTAAATTCAGAAGTTATGAAAAAATTTATATGTTTAATATTATGTATCGGAATTTCTGTGCTGTTTTTCCCATCGTGCCTAAAAGAATACCTCGACAAAGCACCGGAAGCCGGAATGGATGAAGTAGAAGTATTTAGTAAATATGATAATTTCATGCTCTATTTTGATGGAATTTATCATGGCAAGCAACCAGGAATAACTACCTATGAATTTAGTATCAAATTAGCCTATCCATTATACTTTGATCTTAATGTTTATGCAGGGGCAGTTATTACTACCTGGGAAGCTTTGACTGACAATGCCGACATGGACCGTTTCGAATTTTATCAAAACTTTAAAAATGGAGTCCTTGGATCCCTGGCAAGCTGGTTAGTTGACGCCTCTCCCAGGCGCCCTATATTTAAATCAATGTTTATAGTAATCCGAAAATGCAATAAAGCATTAAGAAATGTCGAGATGTTAACTAATGCCACTCAGAAAGA
>CAZLXM010000103.1:0-11804 GCA_964563105.1 uncultured Bacteroidaceae bacterium | reverse complement strand
TTCCCTGCGGAAATCCGGACGGACGTAAAAGATGCCCATATGATACCTTTGTAGGGCATCCTTGTGAAATTATGACCAAATATGGGCAGGGCACGAGGAAGGATGGATCATTATGGAGATGGCTTCCATCTAAGTCTGTTCACCCGATGAAGGAAGATGTTGGTATTTTAGGAGGCTATTTTAATGATAATGGCGTTAATATTATGCATGATGAGTTTTTTGCACCTATGGCTGATGAAACAAAAGCTATCCTTAAAATCGCACGCGAAGAGGCACCGGATATCACGGTTTCATTACATTCCTGTTGCTGCGTGCCATTTATGATCCAAAATGCACATGTTCCAATTTTTATGAAAATAAGAATAGCGGAACTGGCTCAGCAGCTCAATCAACGTTATATCAGCTTACAATTACCTCACCAGAATGAAGGTTGGACATTGAATATTGAGGATGACAATGTTTCCCCTCCCCCGAAAGCTTCATTCAACCTGGTGAGCGCTTTACATCATGTTTCCGGAACAATGGCTTTTACCTTTGAAAGTCCCCATGGCACTATAGAAGAGGGACCGGAAGAGCCATTAACAAAGTTCAATAATATAGTAGACATACAATTGACTTTATACCAGGAGATGTTAAAATATATAATAAATAACAGGTTGTATTGGGAATAATATTATGCTTTTTTCACCGGCTGGCTCTGCTCGGGTTCTTTCTTTAATGAATCCAGCAGGGTTTTATAATCGTTCTTAAGAGAAAGGTGTTTTTTCTGACTTGCCCTCCTACTCACAGGGAAAAATATTGATCTTGTAATTCAGTCATTTACATTGATGAATTTGTAAATTTGTCGCACTAATACAAATTTATGCTTAGAACAAGGGTGCTAAAAACATCATACGTAGCTAGTGCAGTTCAGTTGATTTATTACAGGAATCGCAGACGAGTTATATTTAAACATATTGGATCGGCAAGAAGTAGTCAGGAACTGTAATAATATGTTATACCGGATTAATGTGAGTTTTTTCTATAACCTTTATAAATGGATTATTTTCTGAAATATCCCTGTCATTGAATGTATGCAGTTCAATACGATCGAATTTCCCTAGAACATGCTTAATAGGCTCATAATCAACAGAAAGACAGCCAGTAAAGTTTTTATCCCATATAGCAAGATCAATATCAGAATGTTTATGGACTTTTCCACTTACAACCGCCCCGAAAATTACGGCTTTAGAGGCATCATAACCGATCCTTCTGAGTTCGTTGATAAGCAGGAGTGACTGTTTTATGGCAATTTTTTTAGTAAGCATTCACGTATTTTATTTATAATTTCTAATTTACCTTCCGTATATTGTTTTGTACTTAATTTATAAAACAGAACAAATATGAACAGATAAAAAGAACATCTATTAACTTTATACATGCAAATCTCAAGACCACTTTGAGAACCGATTAGTTACATAAATCTTAATAATTTGTTGAAATACCAAGCAAAAAATAAAAATAAGAAAAGTAAGTTCTAAATACCGCCACTGTAGCAGCTTTTATTTGACTTCAATTTTACCAATCGTGTACCAGCCTTCAGGATCCCTTCCTTTTATCGCAAGATTTACTTTAGGTTCATGGCTTTGCCTGTCTACTATACCTATTTGCAACTGATAATTTCCCGGGGGCATATCAAAAGGTATAAAAACTGCATCATCATATAGATTATCGCCAGGAAGCCATGATGTAATATCGGCATCAGTGATTAATATTTCCGATCTCTTGTCATTGGTGATCCTGATTGCAAGAAGGTATTTTTTATAAATCGGTGCTACTCCCTTATTATCCCACCACGATTGAAAACTGAGCTTTTGATTGGCAAAAACATATTCGGGATAAGAGAAACTGCATAATACAAAACGATAGCCCATTCTTTTTAACCAACGATCAATAAGGGGTTTCCATTCTTCAGGCACACCCGAAGATTTAGCATTGAATGAAGAGATATGCCATTTTAATGATTCGTCAATGACGTAGTTTACATCTTCAATACTAAACCCCCTTTCTTCCTTCCATTGTTTAAAAACATGACAAATCTCCAGACTAACAGGTGCCTTTTTCCAGGCATCCTGCATTCCAAAATTAATTATTCCCTGAGGATAATAATTATAATGATGGGCCCATCCGGGATTATGATTATCTTTAATCGGATAACCAATATCTCCTAAACAATCAATCCGCCATCCAACATTTGCCTGTGACAGTCCATATTTGTTAGTTTTAGCATCTGTAAGAAGCATGATTAAATGGGTCTTTTTAAAATTATCAGTATATGCATTTACCAGCTTTTCCATAGTTTCTTTAGTAAGATCCGTAGATCCGGAACCTTCGCCCCAAAAACCCACAATTGCCAGGTCAACTGCCTCAAGATCGGGATGCCCGTCATATCGCCTCCCTAATGCTGATATGAATTTACCGAAATGTTCAGCATAACGGGGATCATTTGCATCAACTCTCCATTTGTGCTGAAATAAATCCGGTCCGCCAACAATTGCCCTATACCAATCAGGAACATCTTCAGCCCCTCCTCCGTATGGTGCAACACGCAATAACAAAGCCTGCTTTCTTTCATGAGCCGTTTTTAAAGCCTTATCAATCAAAGGCCAGTTATATTTATCCTTTTCCGGCTCCAGATATCTCCAATAAATTCTTAAATAAGCTATTGAAGTCATCGGATGATCCTTATTTTCCAGATTACCGTCAAATTTTTGGTATTCAATGGGTTTTCCTTCTGTCCATCCGAGCCCTTCATTTAGATTGTCACCGTTAAAACGTTGGAAAGTCATAAATCCAATTCCCGGATTGATCAATACTTCATCAGTTTCCTTAAATCTTGAAGTAATAATTTTTTGTGCTAAAATGTCTGATTTTACTGATGTCAGGTAATAAAAAGTAAAAAATAAAATGGCTAATTTTTTCATTTTAAAATTGTTTAGTTATTTAATTTAAATTTATTGTCCCGGACAGTCCTTCATAATTATTAAATTTTCTATTGAGCAGAACAAAATATAAAGGTTTTATGCAGGTATATGTCTAATAATATACCAAGTTAATGATAAAAAGGGAAACTACTATCTGGTAAATAACTAAAAAATTTAAATTCATTTTACTAATACCCTTGTTTAATATTTTTATAAAAAGAGAATTTATCCTTCTTCGTTTCATGATTTACTTTTAATTCTGTCATTCAGACAATAAGAATATTAATGTTGTGGCAGGAGAATCCTGTTGCAAAAAAATTATTTGATTGACTTTTATAATAAAAGCTTATGAAAGAAATAATTTTTAAGGTAATTTTAACTCATTTACAAAATTTATCGGTAAAATGAATACCTCAATAATCCGAACAAAGTGGGGCCGTTCCATTATGTAACAGAATGATATGATCTCACCAAGGCCTTACGATAGAATTTATCAGGTAAGCGTGACAAAAGCAGTGGCCAGACGATTTCCTGAACCTTTAATTTGTGTTGATCCTGGGGAAGGATGGCTTTCAGAATCAAATAGTAAGTTTAAACAGATTGAAGAGAAATACACACCTGAAATTACTAAAAGAATAGGGGAAATGGCAAAGAAAGTTGGAGGTCATGGTGGTATGGATACAGTTATGACCTGGCGTATTATGGATTGTTTTCGTAACGGACTTCCTATGGGTCTAACTGTTTATGAGGCTGCACAATGGAGTTCAATTATTTCCTGTAGTGTCTGGTCTGTTGCGAATGGAGGGTTGCCAGTAGCTATTTCTGATTTTACATGTGGAGCGTGGAAAACAAATAAACCAGCAATGGATCTCGATCTAAAAAGGGGAGGGACAACACAGCTTATATAAATTTATTATCTTGAACATGTTTTTCTTTTAAAAATAAGGTGAAATTAATTTTTAAATTATTTAATTCTGGAGGATACAAATTATGAAACAAAAAATTAACATTGAATTATTCATTTTCAATTTATTTAAACTTGCCTTTATTTTAATTATTTCAGTTACAGTTAATGCTCAGTTACCTGATAAGAAGCTGGCAGAAAAGTATGGATTAGATATATTACCTCCAAGTGAGAAAATCGAGCCTGCACCGGAATGGCTTCAAAAAGCAGATATGATCACTGGAAGTGAAAAGGTCTGGAAGGATTACAAGTTTATTCTTAAAGATACTCTGGTGACCCGTATAGTTAGAAGAAGAGCAGGTCATATTTCTACAGAGGTCACAGAACATTATCCTGTTGAAACTATTGGATCATTTGATGGCTCCGGCATAATGGGCATACCTTTAATTTCTCATGTCCCTCATAGTAAAAAGGCGTTTGATGAGGCTCATAAACAGGGTTTTAAAGTTATACCTTATGTTCATTTCAGATGTATACACTCATATTATGCCGATCAGGATGTTTTTTTATTTCAGCATCCTGAAATTCTTTTAAAAGATAAAGCAGGTAAATGGGTCCATATACCTATGGATGGTTCTGACAGATTATATCGTTTTATCACTTGTGCTAATAGTCCCGGCTACTGGAGGCTTTCCCTGGATTATGTTAAAAAGATGATGGATCTGGGAGCAGACGGAGTATTTATAGATAATGCCGGTGCCAGGTTCCCATGTTATGGTCCCGATTTTAATGTACCTGAGAACTCAAGTAAAAGGAATCCTGAATTTAAACATTATACGCATGAACATTTATTCCCTGATGCTACCCATGATTATGCCTGGGATCAAATGCTCCATAATATTCGGGCTTTAGTAAAAAGTTACGGAGAGGATAAAGTTGTTGTTCTAAACTCTACTCCATTTCCAAAAAATGGTGATGCTGTTATGTGGGAATCTTTTATTTATAGCTGGGCCTGGGAAGGAAGGAGGCATTCATGGGCAGATGTAAAAAAGAAAGCAAAGGATGAAGAATGGTTTTTAAGTGCAGGAAGACGAATTACAGCTTTATCATTTTTAAATCCTTCCAAAAAAGAGGTTAAAGATGATGCTTTTTGGGCTTTTTCAGCCGCCAGACTGGTTGATTTTATCTGGTGGTCAACATTAGAAGGGACAGGTGCTGAAATTTTATATCAGGCTCATATGGGTAAAGGAATGGAGCCATTAAAAGAAATAAATGAGCTTGCTTACAGGATATTTGAAAATGGAGTCATTGTATTAAATGACAGTGAGGAAGATAAAACTATTGAACTGCCTTTGCCATCTAATCTTAACAGGGCAAAACGTTTACTCGATCTATATGATAATTCCAGGGTTATTCAGATAAGAAATAAAAAGATAAAAATAAGTGTGCCCAAAAAATCTGCAAGAGTATATCTTTTAGATCTTAATTTATAAAGAGAAAAATCATCATTAAAAAGATGGCGGAGATATATATTAATGTTTAAATTCTTTTCAATCCCTTAAGCATCTGAAAAATATATTAAATTTATTGAGCTTAAGTAATAAATTTTGTTTTAGTTTACATCCTCCATCATGATAATTGAATAAGTTTAATAAAAAACTATAAGAATTTATTTTGACTTTATAAAATTTTATTTCCCAGCTTCATACATTACTTCTCCTGCCACGATTGTTTTTTTCACGTTCAGGTCAAAATTATCAATTGTAAAAAGAATTAAATCTGCTCTTTTACCCGGAGTAATTTCTCCTCTGTCATTCAGTCCATAAAATTGTGCATTATTAGTACTGGCCATTTGAATAGCTGAAGCAAGGTCACAACCTGTTACCTTCATAATATGCCCTACTCCTTTGGCAATAGTTAGTGAAGAGCCATGCAGGACATTCTGTGCAGGATATAGAACAGCACCTTCAGAGGTAACCTGGATAGTATCACCCAGGAAATTCAAATAATAGCCTGGTTTCATACCTCCATATAGTCCAACATCGGAAGTGATTATAATTTTGTTGGAACCTTTGGTTTTGTGAAATACGCGTATTTGTTCCAGATTAAGGTGAATGCCATCACATATGATACTAATTAATAGCCTGTCATCAGCAAGCTGAGGCCATAGGGGATTATTATGGCGGTGGATTTCATTGGCTAATCCGTTTCCAAGGTGGGTAGCAATTCGGGCGCCTCTGTCAATAGCCTCTTTAATTTGTGAGGCAGAGGCACTATGGTGACCCAGGCCAACTTTGATCCCTTTTTCCTGGCAATGTGATATAAACTCCATAGCCCCATCAATTTCCGGAGCCAGGGTAATCTGTAAAATATTTTCACCGGCAGCTTCATAATATTGCAAAAATTCATTCCAGTCAGGTTTACGGACATATTTCAATGGATGCGCACCACGGGGACCGTCTTCCGGTGAAATATAAGGTCCTTCCAAATGAAATCCTGCTATGGAACCCCTCGAAAACCTGTCATTCTTTGCCTGATTGAGTATCGATAAATGTTTTAAAGTTACATCATGGGAATATGTTGTAATAGTCGGGATATAGGTAGTTATTCCGGCCTTCCAGAATTCAGAGCTGATCTTATGGATTTTTTCTACGGATAAACCTTCACGGGAAAAATGCACACCAATATATCCGTTAATCTGATTATCAATTAATCCGGGAGCAATATAAACATCATTGCTTTTTAAGGGAAGCTCATTTAATCTTACTACTTTCGTTATTTTTCCATCTTCAAACTCTACACGTACAGGGGAATGATCTTGATATAAAAGTCCTTCCAAACTGTTCTGGGCATAAATAGAACAATGAATAAAAAGGTATAAAATAGATAATAAAGCTGTTTGTTTCACTCTTAATAAATTATTTTAATTAAACATTTTTATTTCAATTATAATTATTTTCATTTATCAACTTGAAAAATTGACTTACAAAATTTTATTGTCAAATTAAATGCTTCTCAATTATTAACAGGATCCGTTTTTATCGTTTTTCTGTACCTTAATAATTTTATTGGTAATTAATGATAAACAATGAGAATTTTCAAATTAAACATCTATTAAGATTATAAGTCAAAATTGTATTATTTTCTGATAAAATAGTTGTATGTAAGTTAGGTTTTTATTTTTATATTTGGTTTATCTGGTAATTAATTTTTATACAATATTAAAAAGTTAAAGAAAGTTCAATATAACAGTATTGTTTTCTTCTTTTCTTTTTTCGTTCTAATTAACTATTCTTGATAATAAATTTTGTCTAAAAGTGTAAAATGCCTGTAATTTAGATAAATTAAACATATTTTACCAGAATTATATTATGATTCTATATTTATCGTGATGATATTTTAAAGTATTTTAATGCTTTCATAGAAAATTAAACTATATGTCCCAATTTAACTAACTAAAACTTCTTAACATGAATATTTTCTTTCCGAATCATATTTCAGGGCAATAAAATTCTTATGACCTGATTTTTTTAATTCCAATTAAAAATAAAAATTTAACAATGTTCATTTAATTAATATGAACAAAATAATTATAATATAATGAAATCAAATAAAATAACAAGAGGTCAATTTTTAGGAACTTCTTTGGGCTTAACTGTATTATCTCGTAACGTTGAGGGGAGTTCACTTTTAAGGGTAATGAAACAGAAAGACGATTCATTTAAAATGACTGAACAAATAAAAACAGCCTATGAGACAGGCCTGAAGATCCTAAATCCAACAAAGGCGCAATTAGAACATGGTCTCGAATTACATCGAAATTCCATTGTTATAGAAACATACGGTTTTATGCCTAGGGCAGCTATTGATGGGGCTATAATTGCCGAGGCAATAAATAATAAGGCTTCAGCACTGGAATTACAGGATCTTCAGGAAGAAATGTCAATGACTCGTATGGTTATTAATACCAGAGAAAGGGAAGAATATGAAAATGCATGGAGGGCTTCGGGTGTTACATGTGTCGGACAAAATGCTGGTGAAGAAGGAAATAGTATTGACAGGTTACTTAAGCGCCTTGCCAGATTCACATATTCAACTGATATGATGAGTGATTTTGTATTTAAAGCTGTCACACCAGACGATATTGTCCGGGCAAAGAAAGAAAATAAACGGGCGCTTTACTTTACAGGGAATGGTGTGCCTTTACCCCAGAATTGGATATCTGTTGAAGACGAACTTCGGTATATCAGGATATTTTTTCAATTAGGGATCAGGATGATGCATCTAACTTATAATCGTCGTAATCCAATAGGTGACGGTTGTGGAGAATTGGCAAATGCCGGCCTAAGTGATTTTGGAAAAACAGTTATTAAGGAAATGAATAAAGTTGGAGTTATTATAGATATTTCCCATTCCGGTTGGCAAACAAGCTTAGAAGCTGCAAAAATCTCTGAAAAACCTGTTGTAGCCAGCCACAGTGTCGTTGCTTCTATAAATAATGTTATTCGTTCTAAACCGGATACTGTTATTAAAGCTATAGTAGATTCAGGTGGATATATGGGTATTACATGTATTCCCCGTTTTCTGGGTGGCTCAGGGGATATAGCGGCAACAATGAGGCATGTTGATTATATGGTAAAAAATTTCGGTTTTGATTATGTAAATATAGCTACAGATCTAGCTCACTCTTCCCAGTATTCTAAAGAAGAAAATAAAATTATGTCATCTATTTTGAAAACAAACAGGGCGCCACAAAGAACAAGATGGGAAAGTCTTTGGGCTGATGAACCTTTTAATGTAAAACCTGAAATGCAGTTGAGTAATGCCTGGACTAATTGGCCGCTTTTTACTGTTGGAATGGTTCAAATGGGGTATTCGGACACAAATATACAGAAAATTCTCGGTGGTAAACATTAGTATATCGACCAGGATAATTGAAATATAAAAAGAGAAATATATACTCGTTGGTAAGCAATGTTTTATATAAATTATTCTTAAAGGTTTTGTATGAATGTTAATTATTAACTTACTTAATAAAAATGAGGTGAACATGACAACTTTAAAATTAGTTTATGGGCGAAGCAAATTCCGATAATTTATATTTCAAAATAGGATGTATAATTTAAATCCTAAAGACAAAGGATAAAACATATTTATGATTGGAGTTAAACCAAATTGGCCATGATTAAATTTCTTCTGTCTAATTAAAGCTGTTATAAAACTGGCTAAAAACTCAATTTGGATTTTTAAATGAAAAATTCTACATGTATGAAAAAATTCTACAATAAGTTATTGCATCATGTTAGGATTTATTGGCCAAGGCAATTGACTATGCTGCGAAATTGTATTATATTGCTTTTATGCTTTATAGTTTTTTTAACAGTAAATATATCATTTGCCAGCCATCCTGATATTTTTCAGCAAAATCTTGTCACCGGTACTGTCAGGGATTCTGTTACCGGTGAGCCTTTGATAGGTGTTACAGTAGTTGTATCTGGTACTACTTTAGGCACTATTACTGATGCAGGAGGATTATTTTCTATTAAACTTCCTCAAAAAGAGGCAACTCTTACCTTTTCTTATATTGGTTACGTTTCGCAGGATATAAGGGTAACTCAAGGCACAACAATATCAGTTGCAATGGCTCTGGAGGTGACTGAAATTTCTGAAGTTGTAGTGGTTGGTTATGGTGTTCAAAAAAAAGAAAGTGTTGTTGGTGCTATCAGCCAGGTTGAGAGTACAACTCTTATACAGTCTGGCACACAAAATATTACAAATGCCATTTCGGGTAAGCTTTCAGGCGTATTAACAATTCAGCAATCAGGTGAACCTGGAGCAAACGCAGCTGAAATAATTGTGCGGGGTTTATCCAGCTGGAATAGTAGCGCACCTTTAGTATTAGTTGATGGTGTAGAAAGAGACTTTAGAAATGTAGATCCAAATGAAATCAACACAATTTCTGTTTTGAAAGATGCTTCAGCAACAGCAGTTTTTGGTGCTAAAGGAGCAAACGGGGTAATTATAGTAACAACAAAACGAGGTTCGTTAGGTAAACCTAAAATGAATTATTCCTTTTCTTTTGGGCAACTGAAAGCAAGTCGTATTCCAGATCATATTAGTTCCTATACTTTGATGTCTATGAGAAATGTAGCTAATATGAACGATCAACAGTACGATTTAGTTCTTGAAGATTATGAGCTCAATGAGTATCTCAATCCTTCAAGCCCATTAAAAGCTTTACAATATCCAAATGTCAACTGGTTTAAAGAATGTGTTGAACCATTTACCCCCGTGGCCAATGCTAATATTAACATTTCGGGTGGAACAGAATTTATTAAATATTTTGCCTCATTTGGCTATCAGTATGAAGGTAATTTATTTGTTGGATATAAGGATAAATATATGGATTCACGTTTTAAAAATAATAGATTTAATTATCGTACTAATGTTGATTTTTCTTTGACCCGTTCAACACTTCTATCTTTAAATTTAGGAGGTGATATTAATATAAAGAATCAACCTTCAGCTGTTGGTGATGTATGGGGTACTATATATGAATCAGGGCCTGCTATTTTTCCTGCATATTTCCCTGAATGGGTTTTACAAGAAGTACCGGATCCCGATTATCCTGAGGATACTGGATGGAGAAGAGCTGCTGCTTATAATGAACGATGGGGCAATCCTTATTCAAATTTTGTAGATGGAACTTTTAGAAATTATACAGGTTCAAAAGTTTTTACTGATTTGATCTTTGATCAGAAACTAGATAATATACTTAGAATTAAGGGATTATCAGTCAAGGGAAAAATCTCACTAAGCACATATAATAGAATGCTTACACTGACAGGCGATTATAGATTGCCAGAATATTATTTGCATTATGACCGTATAGGAATTGAGGGTTTAAATCCATGGGAAAGAGGAGGGCAGACTTATGAAGCATTTAATCTTCCGCCTGTAAATATTAATATTGGGAAACTACAGGCGGATTATTATACTGACCTTTATTATGAGATGTCTTTAAATTATGCTAATAGATTTGGAAAACATAGTGTTTCAGGACTTGCTCTTATGAATCGTCAGGAAAAAAATTTAGGGCTTGATTTCCCATATTATAATGAAGCACTTGCAGGCAGGGTAACTTATGATTATGACAGAAAATATTTTCTTGAAGTTAATTTAGGTTATACAGGATCAGAACGTTTTGCACCTGGTAATCGTTTTGGATTTTTCCCCTCCGGGGCCTTAGGATGGACCGTATCGGAAGAACCATTTTTTAAAGTGTTTTTGCCCGTGATTAGCAGAATGAAGTTACGTTATTCTGATGGCCTTGTAGGTAGTGATTATGCAGAAAACCGTTGGCTATATATAAGTGAATATTATACCACAACTGTTTCATCTGTTGGTTATATCAGAGAAGATAAAGGTGCAAATTTATCTGCACAGTGGGAAGAGGCAAGAAAAAGAGATATAGGTGTTGAATTAGGATTTTTTAAAAATAAGTTTACACTAACTGTTGACCTGTTTGATGAACAACGGTCAAAAATGTTGTTAACTCCTCAATCTGTAACTTTCATGGTTGGCAATTCATTTAAAGACTTGAATCTTGGACAATTAAAAAAACACGGTTTTGAAATAGAAGCTGAGTACAATAATACAACTGTGTCGAAGCTAAATTATTTTGTCAGAGGGATGTTTGGATTTAATGAAAACCGGGTAATTTATAAAGACGATTTGCCCTATGCTCCTGATTATCAAAAAGCAGCCGGAAAACCTCTTGGGATGGCACATAACAGACTTGATAGTCAGGCTGCAGGCGTATTAACTACTGGTACTGGGTATTTTACTTCAGTTGATGATATACACAATAATCCTGTTCCGATTTCGATAAATAATTTGAATTTGATTGTTTTAGGTATATAGGATGTCATTGGTGG
>CAZLXM010000102.1:8288-11863 GCA_964563105.1 uncultured Bacteroidaceae bacterium | reverse complement strand
AACATATTTTTTTGATTATGAATTTCTTGATGCCATAAAGCTTATCAGGGGTATTTATAAATTAAGTATAGCAACTCAGGATGCAATTTCCTTTTTAGAAAAGGGAAATCATTCTGCTGCACTTAAAGCTTTGCTTGATGCACAACCATTGACAATTGAATTATATGAAGCTTTTTCAAATCAGAAAGGGACTGATAAATGGAAATACTGGTATCGTAGCAGTACCAATAAAGATTTTTATTTGATGTATAACTTGTATCAGAAAGCCAGGTTGCATCTTGAGACTGAAACTATGAATGTTGTAACAAATATCCAACCTCAGCGCAGGCCTTATCGCGGTAACGTAGTCATGCATGATCCGGCAAAGGTCGGAGATGCAATATATGGAGCTCAGGCAGAACGAATTAACAATGCAGTTTGGAATGGTTCTATGCATTCTGTTCTTTCATTCCCATTACAGAATACTTTTCAGATAAACGGAGTCCAGTCAGTGGCAGGGAAAGGAAAATGGCTTGAAAATGGAACTGATTATGGTAAAAGTTACAGTTTTACACTACAGGGAAGGGCAGAAGTTTATGTTGCTTTTCAGCAGGGATCAAAACCTGAATGGTTAAATAATTTTGGTTTTAAATCAACAGGGCTTACTATGGAGGCGGGTAAATGGAATTGGCCATATCGTTACAGGGACAGACCAGCAGATGAAGTTCATGTTTTCGAAATTTTCTCAAAAGAATTTCCCGCCGGAGATGTTGTTCTTGGAAAGAATAAAGAGCTTGATGAAAGTTTAAAAACCACTGTTATTGTAAGTGGGGCTTCAACTCAACCTACGGAAAAACATGATTATGAAGCAGAAAAAAATTTACCATATATTGTTTTTATTAAACCCGATATTCTGGCATATGAAAATTTCAGAAATACTGAATTCAATAGCCAGCCTGCAGAATGGGAAATTGTTGAAAGTGGAGGTTTTGTTAAGGTTGTTGATATTCCTGATTATGACGGGGAATTAAGGCCTTCAATTTTTGACCTTACTACGGTGCCTAGATATACCCCATTGGATTTACGAGGATTAAAACTTGAAACATTGAAGCCTTCAACATCGCCTTCAACAGCGGAACTCACTTTTAACAGATCTGTAAATGATAATTTTATTATAGATATAAGATTGAAAACGGGCCAAAATAATCAACGTACGGGTTTCTCCCTTTTATCTTCAGATGGAGAGAATATAATAGAGGTAATTATGAATGAAAGGGGAAATATTGCATTTAAATTGGGTAAAAGTCAGGAGGAATCAATTAAAACTTATGAAGCAGGGAGATGGTATAATATTAAATTAAATATATTTCCCTCTATAGGAATAGCTGAGATTGAGATTCAAGATGATAATCTTAATCTGGTTACCAGAAATAATTTAAAAACAAAGATTTCGCGTTTTACAATTAACAGGTTAAAGCTAATTCATGAAAATAAAAAAGAGGGGGCCTGGATTATATATAATGCAATAAGTGCTTATTTAAAATAAAGATTTTATACATTTCAGGTTACCAACATGTTCCGCAAATGGTATCCTCAGGCTTTCCCGCTAAATTTCTTGGCTTTCAAAGTTAAGTTACCTCCTGTAAGTAAAGGTAAAATTAAGAATCCTTCAGGAATAAGGGGAAGCGGCTTTTTTATACCTGTTAATGACAGAATTGCAGGATAAATTTCCAGGGAGCTGATTAATTATTTATTATCTGACCTTTTTGAATTTTTTCTGGCTAAATAATTATGCTTGTTAACCGGATTCCACCCTCCAAAAACGTTCCTTTTTCACCTGAAAGCGGAATATTATAAAATACCACTTTAAAGCATTAAACCATTTAAAATATGCCCTGGTAATCTATTTGTTCAACGGTTATTAATACACTTTTAAAAGCAAAAATAGTATTAACATTTGCAAATCCTGTGAAAGGTATTCTTTATTATTTTAATTAATTTTATTTCACATTTTATATTTTGGTAATACAGGTTTACCATAAAATATATAGGGAAAATGATACTTTCCCTAAATAATGATAAGTCCTTTTCTCCAGGACTAATTCCTGTTTACAAAAATTAGTTTATGGACTAAATATATTAAGGCTGTTAAATTTATTATGTTAACCGTTTAGAGAAACAGAAAATCGTATGATCATGGCGACTTTGAAACCGGCATAAAAGATAATATAGTTTCAGGATGGAATTATTGTAACAATCTTGTAGAACAAATGGTTTATCTTAAAAATAATATCTGTCGTTTTTAATTAAATACTGGTAATCTTAATGTTTTAATTAATATTTCTTGTTATGGATAAAAAATTATTATGGTCTCGTCGTGAAATTATCAAAACAGCATCATTAGCTGCTCTTGGATATCCTGCCCTGCAATTCACTTCATGTATAAACAGAACAGGTGAAATTGCTGCAATAGGATCACCTGATTTAACTATTCCTGACTGGGTATCAGCAGGTAAACTAAGATGGGTATGGGCCCTTTGGGAACCTATGGATCTTTATCGTCGAAGCGGGAGTGCCGCCGGTATCGGAGATGGCCATGCTACTGGTCATTGGGTATTGAAATGGTATGAACGAATGCATAGTGACGAAATTCTTGATAAACTCGCTGATATAGGAATAAATCTTGTTACAACACATTTTTATAAAGGATTTGGCTTAAAAGCTGAAGCTGAAGAAATGCAACGTGCAGCAGATTTTACAAAACGTGCACATTTACGCGGAATTCGGGTATTGGGATATCATCAGTTTAGTACTGTAATTTATGAAACTTTGAAAGATGAAATCCCTAAACTCGAGGATTGGATACAACTCAATCCGGATGGAAGTATGCGAACCTATGGAGGAGGCGCTACATACTGGAGATGGTTAGCCTGCCCGACTCATGATGATTTTATAAAATATCTAAAAAAAGTTGTCGATCACACCTTGATTTATGCAGATATGGATGGTGTGGAATATGATGGAACAGATTATAACTGCCATTGTGAAAAATGTCAGAAAGCCTTCAGGGAATATTTGAAGGAAAATAATCCCGATCCTCAGGATCGGTTTGGGTTGCCTCATTTCAACCATGTCCGCATCCCGACATCCTGGAATACCAAAGACCCTTTATGGCAGGAGTGGATCAGGTTTAAAATTTACTTTATGGGGAAAAGGCTTAGAGAATTGCGCACTTATATTCATTCAAAAAAACAAGGGGCTATTTTAGCAACTTATGAAGATTGTCCTGCCCTTTGGAGAAATAACAGGACAAGAGGTATGCCTGATAAAGGAGATTATCTGGATTTAGCTATTGCTGAAAGTCATGACATGCCTCAAATACAAAATGGAGAACTCATTACTAAAATCAGGCATCTTAAAGAAGCTAATGCAATTGGACAAATTGGCCTTTCTACTGATTGGCTTCGCTCTGAAAGTGGTGGAATTCTTTTGCCAAATGAAACAAAACCGGTTGAATTAGATATGGCTGAATGCATGGCTTGCGGCGGACATGTCCTTACTGCAACCTGGGCATTACGATCAGGCAACAAGAGAGA
>CAZLXM010000102.1:0-8278 GCA_964563105.1 uncultured Bacteroidaceae bacterium | reverse complement strand
GCATTTTTCGAGCAAACTGATTTCTATAATGTAATGAAACAATATATGCAGTTTTCAAAAAAATACGAATATCTCCAGGAAGGGATACAAGCCTGTGCCAATGTTTGGGTTTATCACTCACAATGGTCACTTGCATTTGATTTCAGGACTGCATATAACAGTATCCTGGGTTTTGAACAGGCTTTACTTGGCAGAATTGCCTACCGGGTTGCCAAAGAAACAGATCTAAATAGCCTGACTGGAAAAGACATACTTATTTTAGCTAATCAAACATGTCTTAGCGAAAAAGAATGTAATGAAATACGCTCTGCAGCTAATCGAGGTTGTGGAATAATTATCACTGGTAAAACATCGGAATGCGATGAAAATTTCCGGCAATTTTCTCAACCTGTATTGAACGATATTTATAATAAATCAAATGTTCGCTATTTTGAAAAATGCCCGGGAGTATCTGCAAAAATTAGTAGCACGGGAAACCTTACTCCTGTTATGCCCAAACGTTTTAAAGAAATTATTTTAACTGTGAAAGAGCTTGCGTCTCAAAATCTTGCAGTAGAAATTGATAGCGGGGATAAACGACAACCTGATCTATATGTTGATATTTATAAACAACCTGATAACAGTATTACTCATATTGTTTATTATGGCGATGAGGATCCAAAAGGACTAAAATTACGTATAGCCGAATGGCTGCCTAATGGAAGTCCTGTACTATATTCCCCTTATCTTAATGATCCCGTAAAGCTGCAAAAACAACCGGATGGCTGGATTTCTCTGCCTTCTGAAATGGGCAAATATGGTATTGTTAAATGTAGCTAAAGCATTATTAAATACTTGTTAAGCCTTATTCAAATTGGATTATTGAATTTTGCAGGTTTCTTAAGAGGTTTAAATAAAAATCACTGGAATAGCAGCCTATAACTATTTATTATACAGTAATATAATCAAATTTCAATAAAATGGACAAACTAAAAAGAACATTTTTTCAAAAATTTATTTTCCCGGTATTTTTTTTATTGATTTTTGCCTTCCTTATATTGTATGTTAAGCATGTTTTTGCCGTTGACATGATTATAAAGAATAATGAATCTTCTGGTGAAAATGATTTAAAAGTTTTAAAAGAAGATTGTTCTCGATTATTTTATGATCATCTCCTCGAAATTGCAAAAATTCAGTTTGAAAAAAGACGGGAAATTATTTCCGAGGCTTATAAAAGTGCAGAAAGTGTTAAAAATTATCAGAAAACAATAAAAAATAAATTGTTGGATATAACAAACAGCTTTCCTGAAAAAACTCCATTAAATGCTAAAATAACAAATATCATTGATTGTGGGGACTATAGAATAGAGAATGTTGTATTTGAAAGCAGGCCAAATTTACAAGTACCAGGGAATCTTTATATCCCTGCAAAAGGGGGAGTACCTTTTCCTGCTATTTTGGAAGCCTGTGGGCATTCTGCAAATGGAAAGGCTGCTGAAAAATATCAAAAAGCTGCAATTTTACTTGCAAAAAATGGATTTGTTGCCTTTGTTATTGACACATATGCACAGGGAGAACGAGGATCAGTAAATCATACTCAAATAGATATAGGGGCCATGCTGGTGGGTACTGATCTGGTTGCGTATCAGGCATGGGATAATATCAGGGCAATAGATTATCTGTGCAGTCGTGCGGAAGTTGATTCAACTAAGATTGGGGTAACAGGAAATTCTGGTGGAGGAACACAAACAATGTATATGATGGGATTTGATCCAAGGGTGAAAGTTGTTGCCCCTTCCTGCGGACTTCATACCAGGGAAAGAATGTTTACCTGGGCTGGCCTTGCAGATGGATGCCATAATTTTGCTTATGAAGGGATGAAAATGTTAGAATTTGCAGACTATTTTATACTTTTTGCCCCTAAACCAGCCTTAGTGCTTGCCGGGGAAAAAGATAATACTTTCGATATAATCGCTGCCGCTAAAACAGTACGGGAAGCAAAATGGTTTTATAAAGAACTGGGAGCTTTAGACAATATTGATATTTTTACAGTTGATGAGGGGCATGGCTTCTATAAAGGACTTAGGGAAGGGGCTACATGGTGGTTTAAAAAATATCTGATGAATAAAACCGAAATAGTAAAAGAACCGGAATTAATAATTCAACCCGATGAAAAACTTTGGGCCACTAAGACAGGGCAGGTTTTAACAGGGATTAAAAACAGCAGGTCTGTTATAGACATTAATATCCAACAGGCAAAGGACTTTGAAAATCAGAGAAAACTATTTTGGAAAAATAATCCTGAAAAATTATGTGTTGAAAAAGTAAAAGAATTAATAAATTACGATGAAAGAAATGAAAATAAGGATATAAAATTTGACGATCTTGGTGAAATACTTTACAAAGGAATAAAACTAAAGAAATTAAATCTGTTAAGCAGAGATGGATTTCCCTTACCTGCCTTAATGTATGTACCTGAAAACCTGAAAAAACCACTCCCGGTTACAATATATCTTAACGATAAAGGGAAAAATAATGCATTTGAAACAGAAACAGCCCTAAGCACCCTCATTCAAAACGAGCGTATTGTTTTTGCTGTTGATATCAGAGGTTTTGGAGAAACCACTGTTGATTTGGGCGAAATGAGAAAATCTCTGCATGCCTGGAATGATCAGCATCAAATATCCCAAACATCTCTTTATTTAGGATATCCCCTTATAGGGCAGAGAGTTCAGGATGTTACTGATATTTTAGATCATCTTGATACATATTCTATTATTAAAAAGTCAGATATAGAACTCATCGGGATTGGCCATTGCGGACCTGTTGCATTGCATGCTGCGGTAATAGATGAAAGAATAACAGGACTCAAAATTATTAACTCAATAAGATCTTTTATGGATATAATTACTGAACCTAATGCAAAACATCAGTTTAAAAATGTAGTTCCGGGAGCAATGAAGTATTATGATTTAATTGATCTCGTAAATTCTCTTTCTCCAAAAACTGTAAAAATAATTGATCCTGTGGATGCTTATGGAAATATTATTAAAATGAATAATTAAAACCGTTATGAAAAATTACTATAAATAAAACTATAATCAAAAATTATTAATATCAGGTGAAATGAAAAAAAACAGAAGAGAATTTTTTAAAACTACCGGTATTACGAGTATAATCCTTTCAGGAACAGGTAATGTAACTGTTTATGGGTCAGAATTTCTTTCAGGATCAACAGCTAATAAGGAATTAGAATTCGAACCCTACAATCGTTTTCCCAGGATGGTACAGGAATATTTTGTCGAAAAAGTACGTAGGGCTGAACAAGATATAATTAAACAGCAATCATTCATAAAAACTAAAAGTGATGCTGAAACCTATATAAAAGATGTTAGATTCCGGATTCAGGAATGTTTTGGCCCATGGCCTGATAAAACTCCTTTAAATCCCCGTATTACCGGAATAATTACAAGAGAGGGTTATGTTATTGAAAAAGTGATATTTGAAAGCAGGCCTGGTTTCCAGGTTACAGCAAATCTATATATTCCCAGGGGACGGAAATTTCCTCTTCCCGGAGTTATTGGTACTTGTGGACATTCAGGAGCAGGGAAAGGAGATTCCACTTATCAGTCTTATGCACAGGGTCTCGTAAAACTTGGTTATGTAGTATTAATTTTTGATCCGCCCGGCCAGGGCGAAAGAGTACAATATCTTACGGAGGATCTGAAATCACGCCTTGGGGCCAGCGGTGTGCTGGAGCATTATCAAATGGGGAACCAGATGGTGCTGACCGGTGAGAAACTAAGCTCCTGGTTTGCATGGGATGGAATCAGAGCGTTGGATTATTTGTTGACAAGGAAAGAAGTAGATCCTAAACATATTGGTGTAACAGGAAATTCCGGCGGAGGGACTCAAACTACCTGGTTATGTGCTGTTGAACCACGATTTACAATGGCGGCACCAAGTTGTTTTCTCTCCACCTACCGGCGTACCATGGAAAATGAACATCCTGCCGATCCTGAACAATGTCCTCCTAAAGTCCTGGGCATGAAGCTGGACCACTCAGATTTTATTGCTGCAATGGCTCCTAAACCGGTGATTTTACTGGGACAGGAAAAAGACTTTTTTGATTCCAGAGGATTAAAAGAAACCTTTGCAAGATTAAAACATTTATATAGCTTACTTGAAGCTGAACAAAACATTGCATTACATATTGGGCCTGATTACCATGGATATTATAAAGATAATCGTGAAGCTATGTATCGCTGGTTTAATCAAGTAACCAAAATTTCCAACATGTCTGAAGAACCTCCCGTAACCCCTGAAAAAAATGATGTTCTTTTATGTACTCAAAAAGGTCAGGTTAACGTTTCAGGCTCCCGCCCTGTTTTTTCTTTTATAGCTGAAAAGTCTGTATCCCTTAAAAAACAAAGGCAAATTCTTTCAGGAAATGAACTGAAAAAAGCTGTTATTTCTGTTTTGAAACTCAGTTCTCCGGATTCCTTACCAGACTATAGGGTTTTATATGGCAATGCCAGAACTGACAGGTATTATCCTAAAAGATATTCAGGACAATATGCAGTTGAAACTGAACCCGGAATATTTTCATTACTTTTTCGGCTTTCGGATGAAGAGTTATTTTCTCCAATACCTGAAGGAATAAAACGTGCCCTGCTTTATGTCTCACATAAATCTGCCGATGAAGAATTACGTAATGAACCCTTCATTAAAGATTTAATGGCTTCAGAACCTGAAGCTGCTGTTTTTGCATGTGACCTTAGGGGGATTGGTGACTCACTTCCCCAAAAAAGTGATTATTTTTATGCAACTTTCAGCAATATGCTTGATATATCACCATTTGTAGGGCAAAAAACTTTTGATTTATTAAGCATTATTAACCTTTTAAAATCTTGTGGCCATGAACAAATTCATCTTGCCGGAAAAGGTCAGGGTGCAATTCCTGCAACATTCGCAGCACTACTCTCAGAATCTGTATCAACTGTAACTTTAAAAAATTCTCTGACAAGTTATAGTGATATTACTGAGAATGAAGATTATAACTGGCCATTGTCAAGCTTTGTGCCGGGAATCCTGAAAACTTTTGATCTTCCCGATTGCTACAGAGAACTGGGTTCTAAAAATCTTAAACAGATAGATCCCTGGAATGAAAAAGAAGAATGAAGAATTGAGATCAATTCTTAAATATCAGGATGTTTGAATATGTTTTGTAATTATTGAAATTCACATAAACTATTAAAAATGTTAATGAAATAAATTTATGAATATTAATATGTAATCTGACAATTATGATAAATAAAACTCTATACTTAACCGGGTCAATATTTTGTTTCCTGTTTTTACTATTATCTTGTTTAAATGATTTTGGTGAAAAAGAAAAAATTCAAACAAATATAAAAGCTACTGATAAAAAAGAAATTTTCGAAAGACCTGCATGGATTAATGATATACCGCTTGTACTGGCAGGCGGCTGGGATTCGGAACCTGCTACACAACGGCGCTGGGGTACATTAACAACTGATTATATGGATGAATATAACAGGCGAATGTCAGAAGAAACAGTGCTAAAATTGAAAGAGATGGGTATAACTCTGGTAATTACTCATTTTTTTAAAGGATATGGTTTAAAAGGGGAAGGTGCTTATATGGATAAAACTATTAAGTTTGCGGAACTTTGTCATAAACATGGCCTTCGGGTGGGTGTTTATGTAGGTAATACCATTTGCTATGAACAAATGCTCCTTGAAAATCCGGGTGCAAAAGACTGGCTTGCCCCTGATTATCTCGGAGAACCTGTTACCTGGGGAGGAACTCAGACTTTCAGGAGGTATCCTTATATTGGACATCCGGATTACCAGAAATATATCAGAAAAGTCCTTAAAAAAGCTATTCTTGAAGCTAAAGTTGATTTAATCCATTTTGATAATAGTTCGCAATATGGCAAGCCTGAAATTTATTTTCATCCTTTGGCAATTAAACATTTCCAGGATTATCTGAAAAATAAATATACAGCCGACCAACTTGAAGATCGTTTTGATTTCACAGATGTGAAATATATTGTCCCCCCTAAGTATAATGGGACTCCACAACCAATTCAAGATCCATTATTTCAGGAATGGACTGATTTCAGATGTTGGAAAGTAAGTGAATATTTGCAACAAATGAGACAATATATCAAAAGCCTTAATCCTGAAGTTGTTGTTGAAGGAAACCATCAGGGTGATAATGGTGATAACCTTTATTGGTTTAGAGGAAGAGATCTTGCAAAAATGTTACCTTATACTGAAGCCTCATGGTCTGAAATTGAAGAAGACCCAAAAGTTACAAAAGAGGGAATTCTTGTAAGCAGGATCCGGTCTTTGAAAATCGCCCGAACATTTAATAATAAATTATTTTATCATTCAGGGCATGATAAATTACTGATGGCGGAGGCAATGGCTTATAATGCAAATTGTATCGGATATATCGGTGCACTTTTGTCACCTTATTATTGGGATGATAATGCAATTAGATATGTTAAATATTTTCATGATCATTTTCAATATTACCATAATACCAAAACAATTACTCCGGTTGCAGTGTTACGCACATTCCCTACAATGGCGTATGGTTCACATAATACCAGCTATAATACTTATCTTTTTGAGCAAACATTAATTCAGACTAAAATACCTTTTGCCATAATATTTGATCAGCATTTAAAAGAAGATTTATCAAAATATAAAGTCCTGATTTTAGCTGATCAGGAATGTATGACTGATGAACAGATTGAATTGATTCGAACATTTGTTGATTCCGGCGGAGGTTTAGTGATCACCGGAAATACTTCTCTTTACAATGAATGGAGGCGTCGTCGAAACAAACCAGGCTTACGGGACTTATTTGATACAGATCTTCCTTATCCTCCCGGGACCAGGGTCAGCCAGACTCCATGGGCAGTTGATTCTAAATGGTATCGTCATAGTAGTTTAATAAAGGATTTAGAAGGCTTTACAGAAGAAAATACCGGCCAAATCAGACAAAATTATGGTAAGGGAAGGATAGCTTTTATTCCTCATATTAAACCATCTGTTTCTAAGCCTTCTTCATTACCCCCAAAATCCGCCTTTTGGAAGTTACCGGAAAATTATCCGGAAATTGAGGAAGCTGTCAGATGGGCTGCCGGAGGGCCTTTTGGTATTGAAGTTACGGCCCCGCTAAACGTTACAATGGAATGGGTAATGCAACAGGAAACAAACAAAATGATGGTACATCTGGTAAATTATGATGCCCAAAATCAGGTTCAAGTGGAAAACATAAAAATACGTTTGGAAATACCAGATGGTAAAAAGGTAAAGAAAATCGAAATATTTTCTCCGGATTCCAATTTCGAAGATGAAATAGTCCCTTTGCAAAAAAATCAGGATACAATTTACTTTATTGTGCCTGTATTATATACTTATGATTTAGTTGTTGTAACTTTTGAATGAAATAATATGTTATTGTATAAATATTTCTATCCCCGAAAAAATTAATCTTCTAAACTTAAACAAATAGAACAAAAGATTATAATATAATTAAGAAATCTGAATATGAAAGTTAAAGGCTATTTTATGAAAATATTAATTTTTATATAGGCCAGATTACTTGAAATACGCAAAAATAGTATCATTAATTGCAAATAAAATGAAAGGCCTGCGTTTTACATTTTTTTATATTTGGAGAGTATTAATAAGAATTTTGTTTTATTTATTTATATCTCATTTTCCTGCTGTTTTCTATTTATAGCGGATTAAAAGTAATTTCAAGATTCAAATTAAAATTTTAAAAGATTTAATCATTTGAAATCCGATTTTTTAAAGGAATAAAAAATAAAAGTTCTTAAGAGTATTATTTATCTATAAAAAACAGATATTGAACTTACGTAATCAACTGTATTAATTGTTATACATATAAACACATGATTACTAAATAAATATTTAATTCACTTAAATTTTTTGTTAAATGAAGGCATTTCATCTAAAACTCCGGAATTTATATTTTCCACTTATCAGGTTAAAAATTGTATTTCGATTTTTATTCCTGAATATCATATTATTAGCTAATGTCACCTTAAGTTCTTTTTCAATTAATGTAGATAAGGAGATTATTTCTGAAAGTAGTAACAAAGAACAGTTAAGTGTCATTAACACGACGGAAATTACGGCACAAACTACTGAAGCTGTTTCAACCATCCGGAAAAGAAAAGAATTTGCCCTTGTTAAAGGTGTTGATCCGGCTTATATTGTCCTGGCCCGTAGTG
>CAZLXM010000101.1:8859-14009 GCA_964563105.1 uncultured Bacteroidaceae bacterium | reverse complement strand
CATTTATAAAAGCAATAGTACTTTCATATTCATTGGTCAAAGTAATAAGCATTCTTTTAAGAAACTCAAATTCAGGCTTTAGCTTAATTTCTTCATATTCTTTAATAGCAGTTTGAAAAACTCCGGATGTCACACCTCGTATTGCGGCAACAACCTGAAGCTGTGAAGTTCCCTCATAAATACTGGTGATGCGTGCATCCCGGTAAATCCTTTCAACCGGAAAATCTTTCATAAAGCCGGCCCCTCCATGTATTTGAATAGCATCGTAGGCTATTTGATTACAATATTCACTGGAAATTAATTTAAGCAGAGGAGTAAAAACATCAGCTAATCGTTGATATTTTTTTTGTTCCTGCCTTTCTTCCGGTTCAAGTTTCCTTTCCCTGGAAATATGATTATAGGACTTATAAATATCTACATACCTGGCAGTTTCATAAAGCAGGCTTCTCATTGCCTGGATCTTTACCTTCATCATCCTTAACATTTCATATATTGCCGGAAAATGAATAACAGCTTTTCCAAACTGGACTCTTTCTGATGCATATTTAAATGATTCACGATATGCAGCTTCAGCAATGCCAACCGATTGAGCGCCAACTCCAAGCCTGGCAGAATTCATTAATGCCATAACATACTTTATAAGCCCCATTTTCCTGTCACCAATAAGACGTGCAGGTGCATTAACAAAAACCATTTCACATGTTGGAGATCCTTTTATTCCAAGTTTATTTTCTATTCTTCTAATTTTTACTGCTTTATTCTTTCTTTCATAAATAAATAATGAAAGCCCCCGGGCATCAAGTGTACCTTCTTCAGATCGGGCCAGTACAAGGGAGATATCAGCATCTCCATTGGTTATAAACCTTTTTACCCCATTTAAATAATAAATATCCTTGTCATTATTATATGTAGCGGTCAACGATTGACTTTTAAGCTGAACCGACTGTAGATCTGATCCTGCATCAGGTTCTGTAAGGACCATTGCTGCAGTTGAACCGGAATTAAACTTTGGAAGAAGTTCATCTTTTAATTCCTCAGATGCAAATTCATTTATTGTTTCAGCACAATCCTGCAAGCCCCAAATATTTGAAAATCCGGCATCAGCCCTGGATACAAGTTCAGCAGCCATTACATAAGGAACAACAGGAAAATTCAAGCCTTTATATTTTCTGGGAAGAGACATTCCTATTAAACCGGCTTTAGTCAAAATATCATGATTTTCCTTAGTTCCGCGGGCATATACTACTTCATTATTGATCAGTGAAGGCCCCTCCTCATCAACTTCAGCAGCATTAGGGGCAATAACATTTGCACAAATATCTCCTACAATTTCAAGTACCTTATCATAATTATCCATAGCATCCTCAAAATCAATCGGGGCATAATCATATTTATCCCTGTCAGCATAATTATTCTCTTTCAGAGATACAATCTTTTTCATTAAAGGATGCTGCAGATGGAATTTAAGATCTCTGTTATCACTATAAAAATTATCCATCATTTATGTAATTAAATATTTATGAAATAGTTCTACTTAGAATTTTCCCTGTAATATTTTATCATTTTGGGTATTACATCGGTTACGTCACCAATAATAACATAATCAGCAATCTGGTTTATTGGGGCATCAGGATCTTTATTAATAGATATAATCATCGCTGATTCGATCATACCGGCACGATGTTGTATCTGACCTGATATACCGCAGGCAATGTAGAGTTTAGGCCTTACTGTTACCCCGGTTTGTCCAATCTGTCTGTTTTGCTCAATAAACCCGGCATCAACAGCTGCCCTCGACCCGCCAACTTCAGCTCCAAGCACATCTGCCAGTTGAAATAAAAGTTGAAAATTCTCCTTTGATCCAACACCATAACCTCCAGAAATAATAATCCCGGAATTTTTAATATTTACCTTTTTATTTTCAATATGTCTTTCAATAATTTTTACAACAAAATCAGAATTTGAAAAAAGTGAATCAGCTTCTATTTTTCTGACAATACCTTTATATCTTTCGTTATAAATTGCTTTTTTCATAACCCCTTCTCTTACTGTTGCAAGCTGTGGCCTTGTTTCGGGATTAATGATAGTAGCCAGAATGTTACCTCCAAATGCAGGCCTGATTTGGTAAAGCAAGTTTTTATACTGTTTATCTAATTTACGGTCATAATGCTCTCCAATTTCAAGACTGGTACAATCGGCCGTTAATCCGCATTTTAATGCAGAAGCAACCCGCGGGGCAAGATCTCTGCCGATAGATGTTGCACCAAAAAGAGCAATTTGAGGTTTCTCCTTTTCAAAAACTGATTTAACTAAAGCTGTATGTGTCAGGGTAAGATATGGGTAAAGTCTTTCGTCATCAGCAATATGAATAACATCCACTCCATATGGAAATAATATCTTTTCAACATCTTCAAGCTTATAACCGGCAACAACAGCTTCAAGTTTACATCCTATCTGATCAGCAAGGCCCCTTCCTTTAGTTAGTAATTCAAGACTAACATCAACTATCTGATTATTTTCAGTTTCACAATAAACAAATATGTTATCCACGTTTAAAATATTTAAATTTAAAATAACTAACCAATAGTATGGTTTTCTATAAGTTCTTTCATTAAAGCTGAAATATCTTCATCCCTGTTTGAGAGAACCTTTGATTCTTTTGCTTTGAAAACAACATTTTCAATCTTTTTAACCTTGGTAGGGGAACCTGAAAGCCCGAGGGATTTTTCATCCACGTCAATATCATCAGCGCTTAGTTCTTCTATTCGAAGATATTGTCTTGACTGATATAAATCTAAATAATCTTCAGATGCATCCTGTAGTTCCGTAATTGTTTTGGCACGTTTATATTTCATAAGCAATTTTGCATTTCTGGGCCTGCAGGGTGGTGCGGAACTATGTACAGTGAAAAGCACAGGAAATTCAGAGCTAACAATTTCTACACCCCGTTCCAGCCTTCGCCTGACTTTTATATGACTTTCAGAAATTTCAAGTACCTCTTCTACATAAGTAACCTGAGGTATACCAAGTTTTTCAGCTACCTGTGGGCCAACCTGTGCCGTATCACCATCAATTGCCTGTCTTCCGGCAAAAATAAGGTCAAAATCCTTTAGTTTTAGAATGGTCTGAGCAAGAGCATAAGATGTTGCCAAAGTATCTGAACCGGCAAATTTACGGTCGGTTAACAAATAACCGTTATCTGCACCCCTGAACAGGCCTTCTCTTATTATTTCAGCAGCCCTGCCGGGGCCCATTGTAAGAAGGGTAACCGTTGATCCCCTGACAAGATCTTTTATCCGTAAAGCCAGTTCAAGGGCATGAAGGTCCTCGGGATTGAAAATAGCCGGCAAAGCAGCCCGGTTAACTGTTCCATCTGCTTTCATCGCATCTTTACCAACATTTCTGGTATCCGGCACCTGTTTTGCAAGAACAATAATTTTTAAACTCTTCATATACGACTAATGATTACTGTGTTTCAACAGGGCGTAAATATAATAAAATTAACGTTGCCGGAACACCACGGATTTTTGATATTCGAAAATTTAATTATGAATATCATGAATATTCAACACTTATATTTAAAATTTTTTCAGCTTAAAGAATTGAATTACAGATAAATAAAATTTAATTGGGATATTGATACGATCATTGGGCCAATCGATTCTGAAAGATCAAAAAAAATATTCCGGAAAAAAAGATTTAAAAAGATATAAAAAACTTTTAAGCCTGTGCTCCCGGCCCACCAAAAATCATTGGTATTGGAGGCCCTTCTTCTCCTTCTGTAAATTTAACAACACCATGAATTGATTCATATTTTGAAATATTGTCTTTCAGGGCATGTAATAATCTTTTTGTATGTTCCGGAGTAAGAATTATTCTTGACTTTACCTGAGCTTTAGGAACACCCGGCATAATCCTTACAAAATCAATAATAAATTCCGATGAAGAATGAGTGATAATAGCCAGATTGGAATAAATTCCCTGAGCAATTTCCTCATTCAGTTCAATACTAATCTGATTGGTTTTTTGTTGCTCGTTTTCCATAAGGAATTAAGATTTCAAAGTTATTATTTTTCAGTTTCCTCTATTGGCTCTCTGGTTTCTGTTCCTACCAGTAAGTCATATTCTTCACGTGAACCCACAACCATATCCTGATATACCCGTAAGCCTGTACCGGCAGGTATGAGATGGCCCACGATTACATTTTCCTTTAAGCCTTCAAGCTGATCTACTTTACCTAATATAGCAGCCTCATTAAGTACTTTGGTTGTTTCCTGGAAAGAAGCTGCCGAAAAGAAACTTTGTGTTTGCAGAGCTGCCCTGGTAATTCCCTGAAGGATCTGATTGGATGTGGCAGGGATTGCATCACGTGCTTCCACTAGTTTAAGGTCCTTCCGCTTTAATATTGAATTTTCATCTCTCAACTTACGTGCAGTAATAATCTGTCCGGCATGTAATGTCTGACTGTCACCCGGGTCTGAAACAACCTTCTTTCCATATATCCAATCATTTTCATCCATGAACTCCCATTTATCAACTATTTGCTTTTCAAGGAATTTGGTATCTCCCGGGTCAATAATTTCCACTTTACGCATCATTTGTCTTACGATGATTTCGAAATGCTTATCATTTATTTTTACCCCCTGAAGGCGATAAACTTCCTGAACCTCGTTTACAATATACTCCTGCACCTGAGTCGGCCCCTTAATTGCAAGAATATCAGCAGGTGTAATAGCTCCATCGGATAAGGGTGTTCCGGCCCTGACAAAATCATTCTCCTGAACAAGTATTTGTCTTGATAATGGAACCAAATATTTTTTAACCTGTCCGGTTTTTGATGTAATAACAATTTCACGGTTTCCTCTTTTAACCCTTCCAAAAGAAACTTCACCATCAATTTCAGAAACAACTGAAGGATTAGACGGATTTCTTGCTTCAAACAATTCAGTCACTCTTGGTAAACCTCCGGTTATATCACCTGATTTTCCAACAGCCCTTGGTATCTTAACCAAAATATCCCCTGCCCTTATTTTATCTTTATCATTAACAGCAATATGAGAACTAACAGGCAGGTTATAAGTTTTGATCTCTCCATCATTGGAATCAAGTATCCTGATCATAGGGTTCTTTGATTTATCTCTCGACTCAAT
>CAZLXM010000101.1:0-8849 GCA_964563105.1 uncultured Bacteroidaceae bacterium | reverse complement strand
TCTTAATCTCTCTCCCATCATCAACAGATAGGTGTGCCCCCACCGGGAGGTTATATTGACGTAGCTCAACCCCCTCGTTATCAATGATTTTAATAGTTGGGTTTTTCGATTTATCTCTCGACTCAATAATCACTTTTTCACGATAACCAGTTTGTTCATCTGATTCTTCCCTATAAGTTACTCCTTCAATTACATAATCAAATGATACTTTTCCATCTACTTCAGAGATAATAACAGCATTATAAGGGTCCCATTCACAAATAAGTTCTCCTTTTTTCACTTCTGCTCCCGGCTTTATATAAAGCTTTGAACTATAAGGAATATTATGGGAGGAAAGGGTAATACCCGTATTCTTATCAACTATTCTAAGCTCAGCAAGCCTTCCGATAACAATATCCATAGAATTACCTGTTTCAGGATCACCTTTTGCAACTGTTCTTAATTCTTCAATAATAGCAACCCCGTCATATTTAGCTACAATTCGTGATTCTGAAGTGATATTGGAAGCAGTACCGCCCACATGGAATGTGCGGAGAGTGAGCTGTGTACCTGGTTCCCCAATTGACTGGGCAGCAATAACCCCTACAGCTTCACCATTCTGCACCATTTTTCCTGTCGACAAATTTCTCCCATAACATTTAGCACAAACACCTTTCTTTGACTCACAAGTAAGTACAGATCGTATTTCTATTTGTTCAATAGGTGAGTTCTCTACAATTGATGCTATTTCTTCAGTTATCTCTTCTCCGGCTGAAATAATAAGCTCACCGGTAAGTGGATGGAATACATCATGAACAGTGGTCCTCCCAAGTATTCTTTCGTAAAGGGACTCAACTATTTCTTCATTCTTTTTAATTGCTGTTGCTAATAAACCTCTTAATGTTCCACAATCATTTTCTGTAATAATAACATCCTGAGAAACATCAACGAGCCTCCTTGTAAGATAACCGGCATCGGCTGTTTTAAGGGCAGTATCAGCAAGCCCCTTTCTGGCACCATGAGTAGAAATAAAATATTCCAGAACAGATAAGCCCTCTTTAAAATTTGAGAGAATTGGGTTCTCAATAATTTCAGAACTTGCAGCACCTGATTTCTGAGGTTTCGCCATTAATCCCCTCATGCCGGAAAGCTGACGAATTTGTTCCTTAGATCCTCTTGCCCCTGAGTCAAGCATCATATAAACAGAGTTAAACCCCTGATTATCTGATGACAACTGTTTAAGCAAAGTAGTAGTAATCTTGGCATTGGTATGTGTCCAGATATCAATTATTTGATTATATCTTTCATTATTAGTTATAAAGCCGGCATTATGATTGGCATATACTTCATCTACCTGCTCATAACCTTCATTAACAAATTGTTCCTTTTCAACAGGAATAATAACATCATCAAGATTGAAAGAAAGTCCGCCCCTGAATGCCATTTCAAAACCCAGATCTTTGATATCATCTAAGAATTGGGCCGTACGTGCAGTCCCAGTCTTATTTAAAACTACACTTATGATATCCCGGAGTGATTTCTTTGTAAGTAATTCATTAATAAATCCAATTTCCTGTGGGACCTTTTCATTGAAAATTATTCGACCAACGGTAGTTTCAATGATCTGATCCACTTCATCACTTCCAACTACATGAGGGATTCTTACTTTTACAATAGCGTGCAGGTCCACTTTATTTTCATTATAAGCAATAATAGCTTCCTCCGGTGAATAAAACTTCAGGCCTTCACCTTTAACAGGATCTTCATTAGTCCCTTTCCTGGATTTTGTAATATAATAGAGGCCAAGTACCATGTCCTGGGAAGGAACAGCAATTGGTGCTCCATTTGCAGGATTAAGTATATTATGTGAAGCCAGCATTAAAACCTGTGCTTCAATAATCGCAGCATTTCCAAGGGGTAAATGTACCGCCATCTGGTCTCCGTCAAAGTCAGCATTAAATGCCGTACATACGAGAGGATGTAACTGAATTGCTTTCCCTTCAATCAGTTTTGGCTGAAAAGACTGAATTCCAAGCCTATGCAGGGTTGGCGCCCTGTTTAACAAAACAGGATGGCCTTTTAAAACATTTTCCAATATATCCCATACAACCGGATCTTTTCTGTCGACAATCTTTTTAGCTGATTTTACTGTTTTAACAATACCCCTTTCAATGAGTTTCCTTATAATAAAAGGTTTATATAACTCTGCAGCCATATCTTTAGGAAGCCCGCATTCATGTAACTTAAGTTCGGGACCTACAACAATCACTGAACGGGCACTATAATCAACTCTTTTACCAAGTAGATTTTGACGAAATCTTCCCTGTTTTCCTTTTAAACTGTCAGAAAGAGACTTTAATGGCCTGTTTGCATCTGTTTTAACCGCATTTGCCTTACGGCTATTATCAAACAATGAATCTACTGCCTCCTGAAGCATGCGTTTTTCATTTCTTAAAATAACCTCAGGAGCTTTTATTTCAATAAGCCTTTTCAAACGGTTATTCCTGATAATAACCCTCCTGTAAAGATCATTCAAATCAGAGGTGGCAAAACGGCCTCCATCCAGAGGAACCAGAGGACGAAGTTCCGGCGGGATAACTGGAACAACCTTAACTATCATCCATTCTGGACGATTTACACCTTTTGACTCTCTGAAAGCTTCAACAACCTGAAGCCTTTTTAATGCTTCATTCTTTCTCTGCTGTGAAGTTTCATTACTGGCTTTATCCCGCAAATCATAACTTAGGGTATCCAGATCAAGTCTGCGCAAAAGATCATATAATCCTTCTGCTCCCATTCCGGCAATGAATTTATCGGGATGGTCATCATCCAGATATTGATTTTCTTTTGGAAGTGAATCAAGAATATCAAGATATTCCTCTTCAGTAAGGAAATCAAGATAGTTTATTCCATCGAGCTGCTTAATGCCGGGATTTATAACTACATATCTCTCATAATAAATTATTGTATCCAGCTTTTTTGTGGGCAGGCCTAAAAGGTAACCTATTTTATTCGGAAGTGTTTTAAAATACCATATATGAGCAACTGGTACTACCAGAGAAATGTGCCCCATTCTTTCACGTCTCACTTTTTTTTCAGTAACTTCCACTCCACACCTGTCGCATACTATACCCTTATACCTGATCCTTTTATATTTTCCACAATGGCATTCAAAATCCTTGACCGGTCCAAATATTCTTTCACAAAACAAGCCATCACGTTCAGGTTTATAAGTACGATAATTGATTGTTTCAGGTTTTAGCACTTCACCACTGGACCTCTCAAGTATCTCTTCCGGAGAGGCCAGCCCTATGGATATTTTGGTGAAATTTGCTTTATCCTTGATATTCTTTCTGAATGACATTATATTATTAATTAAATTGATTACTATACATTAATTTAAGAACCACTGATAAAACACAGCAATTGTGTTCATCTTTTTTTGTTTATACCAGGTTAACACTTAAGCCTAATCCTCTTAATTCATGCAAAAGGACATTAAGTGATTCGGGAATACCAGGGCTTGGCATAGGCTCACCTTTTACAATTGATTCATACGCTTTTGCCCTTCCAATTACATCATCTGATTTAACAGTAAGAATTTCCTGTAAAATATTTGCCGCACCAAATGCTTCAAGTGCCCAAACTTCCATTTCACCAAATCTTTGTCCTCCAAATTGTGCTTTTCCCCCCAAAGGTTGTTGAGTAATCAGGGAATAAGGGCCAATTGAGCGGGCATGCATCTTATCCTCAACCATATGTCCAAGTTTTAACATATATATCATCCCTACAGTTGCAGGCTGATCGAATTTTTCACCGGTTAAGCCATCATACAGGAAGGTTTTACCATATCTGGGCAAGCCTGCTTGTTCAGTATAAGAAGTTATCTGATCAATATTTGCACCTTCAAATATTGGACATGAAAAGCTAAGCCCAAGCTTATGACCAGCCCAGCCAAGAACAGTTTCATAAATTTGACCCAGGTTCATTCGTGACGGCACTCCTAAAGGATTAAGAACAATATCAACAGGGGTACCATCTGAAAGGAAAGGCATATCCTCCTGACGAACAATTTTAGCAACAATACCTTTATTACCATGACGGCCTGCCATCTTATCCCCAACAGTAATTTTTCTCTTTTTAGCGATGAATACCTTTGCAAGCCTGATAATACCGGTAGGTAATTCATCACCAATTGTTATATTATATTTTTTACGTTTATAAATACCATCAATTTCTTTATACTTAATCATATAATTATGCAGAAGATCTCTGATGATATCATTTTTATCCTTGTCAGTTGTCCATTTATTTGGATTAACATTCATATAATCAATGTCCTGAAGGATTTTCAAAGTAAATTTGACGCCTTTAGCTATTATTTCTTTTCCAAAATAATCTTTTACGCCCTGAGATGTTTTACCATTAACTATAATAAAGAGTATATCAACAAGTTTATTTCTAAGTTCTTCAGCATTTTTTGCAAATTCATCCTCGATTTTGTCAAGAATTGGTTTTATTCCAAATTTTGATTTACGATCTTTTATAGACCTGGAGAATAATTTTTTATTAATAACAACACCATATAGCGATGGGCCGGCTTTTAATGAGGCATCTTTTACATCCCCGGCTTTATCACCAAAAATTGCTCTCAGAAGTTTTTCTTCGGGTGAGGGGTCTGACTCTCCTTTTGGGGTAATTTTTCCAATCAGTATATCTCCGGGTTTTACTTCTGCACCAATTCTTATTAAGCCATTCTCATCAAGATTTCGGGTAGCTTCTTCGCTAACATTAGGAATATCAGAAGTTAATTCTTCCAGGCCCCTTTTTGTATCCCTTACTTCGAGAATATATTCGTCGATATGAATGGAAGTATAGACATCTTCACGAACAAGCCGTTCGGATATTACAATTGCATCTTCAAAATTATATCCTTTCCATGGCATAAAAGCAACCATAAGATTACGTCCAAGTGCCAGGTCACTATTTTTAGTGCCATAGCCTTCAGTAAGGATCTGATCCTTTTTTACCTTATCCCCTTTACTAACAATAGGAATTAAATTTATGCAGGTATTCTGATTGGTTTTTCTATATTTTGGTAATAAATATCTTTTGACTTCGTCATCAAAACTAATTAATTTCTCATCTTCTGTTCTCTGATATCTTATTACAATTTCATTTGCATCAACAAACTCAACTATACCATCCCCTTCTGCAGTGATTTGCAAACGGGAATCTCTTACGAGAGTATGTTCAAGCCCGGTACCTACAATCGGGGCTTCAGGTGCCATAAGAGGTACGGCCTGCCGCATCATATTTGAACCCATAAGGGCCCTGTTAGCATCATCATGCTCCAGGAAAGGTATTAAAGAAGCAGCTATTGAAGCAATTTGATTTGGGGCAACGTCCATAAGCTGAACTGTTTCTTTTTCAGCAAGAGGAAAATCGCCGTTAAATCTTGCTTTTACTCTTGGGTTTACAAAAAAGCCACTATCATCAATTATTGCGTTTGCCTGGGCAATAATATGTTCTTCTTCCTCATCTGCACTCAAATATATAATTCCTTCATTACTAAGATTTACCTGCCCTTCATTTACTTTACGATAGGGGGTCTCAATAAAACCAAGTTCATTGATCTTTGCATAAACGCAAAGTGATGAAATCAACCCTATATTAGGCCCCTCAGGTGTTTCGATCGGACAAAGGCGGCCATAATGAGTATAATGCACATCACGTACCTCAAAACCTGCCCTTTCCCGAGAAAGCCCTCCGGGCCCGAGGGCCGACATTCTACGTTTATGGGTCATTTCAGCTAAAGGATTAGTCTGGTCCATAAACTGTGATAACTGGTTAGTACCAAAAAAAGAATTAATAACAGATGAAAGGGTCTTTGAATTAATTAAATCGATTGGAGTAAACACCTCATTATCACGAACATTCATGCGCTCTCTAATTGTCCGTGCCATACGTGCAAGTCCAACACTAAACTGGTTCATAAGTTGTTCGCCAACTGTTCTGACCCTTCTGTTACTCAAATGATCAATATCATCAACATCACTTTTGGTATTAATCAGCTCTATGAGATACTTAATAATCGCAATAATATCTTCTCTGGTGAGGATTTTAATATCCGGACTAATTTCAAGATTTAATTTTTTATTTAAGCGATATCTGCCTACTTCACCAAGATCATATCTTTTATCAGAGAAAAAGAGCTTATCAATTACATCACGTGCGGTTGCTTCATCCGGAGGTTCAGCATTCCTAAGCTGTCTGTAAATATGCAGTATTGCTTCTTTTTCAGAATTACAAGGATCTTTCTGGAGCGTATTAAAAATAATTGCATAGTCAGATACATTTGCCCCTTCCTTATGTAAAAGGATTGCTTTTGTTCCGGAGTCAACTATTAAATCAATATGCTCATTTTCCAGAATTGTTTCACGATCAACAATAACTTCATTTCTTTCAATAGAAACAACCTCCCCTGTATCTTCATCAACAAAGTCTTCGATCCATGATTTAAGGACCCGTGCAGCTAATTTACGCCCTATTGCCTTTTTCAAGCCGGCTTTGGTTACTTTAACTTCATCGGCGAGTTCAAAAATTTCAAGTATATCTTTGTCACTTTCAAAACCTATTGCACGCAATAATGTAGTTACCGGCAGCTTCTTCTTCCGGTCAATATAAGCGTGCATAACGCTGTTTATATCAGTGGCAAATTCGATCCATGACCCTTTAAATGGTATGATACGTGCTGAATACAATTTTGTGCCATTTGCATGGAAGCTTTGGCCGAAAAAAACGCCGGGTGAACGGTGTAATTGTGAAACAATGACTCTTTCAGCTCCATTTATTATGAAAACCCCTCTTTCGGTCATATAGGGAACGGTTCCAAGATAAACATCCTGAATTACCGTATCAAAGTCCTCATGTTCGGGATCAGTACAATAAAGTTTCAGTTTTGCCTTGAGCGGGACACTGTATGTCAGCCCCCTTTCAATACACTCATCAATTGAGTATCTTGGAGGATCGATAAAATAATCCATGAATTCAAGCACAAAATTATTTCGTGCATCAGAAATTGGAAAATTTTCCTGAAAAACTTTATAAAGACCTTCTTTTTTCCTATTTTCGGGAGTGGTTTCCAGTTGAAAAAACTCCCTGAATGATTTAAATTGTACTTCAAGAAAATCAGGATATTCAAACTGATTATCAGTTGAAGAAAATCTGATTCTTTTAACTTCTTTAACGATAGACATGTAATTAAATGTAATAATTATTGAACTTAACCGAACAAAATAGCAAAAAGGCCCAGGATCCTGACATACATCAGAATCCTAAACCTGTAATTTGGATATGGGGGTTTATGTTATTTAAGTTCAACTTCAGCTCCTGCTTCTTCTAATTGGCTTTTAAGAGATTCGGCTTCTTCTTTTGATACACCCTCTTTAATTGGAGATGGTGCAGCATCAACTACTGCTTTTGATTCTTTCAATCCAAGACCGGTAAGGTCTTTTACAAGTTTTACTATTTGAAGCTTAGCACCTCCAGGGGATTTAAGTATTACGTCGAAAGTTGATTTTTCTTCTGCAACAGCAGCTTCTCCGGCTGCAACGGGTCCTGCAACAGCAACGGCTGCGGCAGCGGGTTCAATTCCATATTTATCTTTCAGAACAGTAAGTAATTCATTAACTTCTTTAACCGTCAATTCTACTAACTGATCTGCAATTGCATTAATGTCAGCCATTTTATTTCTTTTTTTAAATGTTATAAACTATTCTTTTTCAGATAATGTTTTTAAAGCTCCGGCCATTTTAGCCCCCGGAGAAGACAATGCCGAAAGCAGGTTCTTCATTGGAGACTGAAGTAGCGAGAGTAAGTCGCCAAGCAACTCATCCTTAGATTTTATCGCTACAAGTATATCAAGCTGATTATCACCGATATAAAAAGATTCTTCTACATATGCCCCTTTTAATATGGGTTTTTCATTGTCTCTCCTGAAATCCTTTATCGTTTTTGCCGGCAAATTACCGGTTTCAGAAAACATTATGGAGGTAGAATCCTTCAATATTTCATATAAAGGAGAAAAATCATGCTCTAACTTTTCAAGCGCTTTTCTAAGTAGTGTATTCTTAACGACAATTAAACCTATTCCTTTATCAAAACAAGTTCGTCTAAATTTAGATGTATCAGCAGCATTAAGTCCTGATATATCAGTTAGATAAAAATGTTTTGAAGCGGAAATCCTGTTATAAAGGTCGTTAATTATTGTATCCTTTTCTTCTCTTCTCATATCCTTAGAGATCTTTTCTAATTTAAATTATTCATCAACAGCTTTAGTGTCGATTTTGATACCAGGGCTCATAGTACTGGACATATAGATACTTTTAATATAAGTACCTTTTGCGGCAGCTGGTTTTAACTTAATTACAGTAGAAATAAATTCTCTTGCATTTTCAGCTATTTGTTCAGGATAAAAGGAAGTTTTGCCAATAGATGAATGGATTATTCCAAATTTATCTACTTTAAAATCAATTTTACCCATTTTAACATCCTTTATTGCTTTTCCAATTTCCATTGTAACAGTGCCACTTTTAGGATTTGGCATAAGCCCTCTGGGGCCAAGAATTTTACCGAGTTTCCCAACTTTCCCCATTACTGAAGGCATAGTGATAATAACATCAACATCTGTCCATCCCTTTTCAATTTTCTCAATATATTCATCAAGTCCAAAATAATCAGCTCCAGCCTCTTTTGCCTCATCCTCCTTATCAGGGGTACATAATGCCAATACCTTAATGTTTTTACCAGTACCGTGTGGAAGGGTAACAACTCCGCGAACCATCTGATTGGCTTTTCTGGGGTCTACA
>CAZLXM010000100.1:12489-14209 GCA_964563105.1 uncultured Bacteroidaceae bacterium | reverse complement strand
ATGTGGTTAAACCATGGGTATATTACTCAGAAGCTGTAAGTGCTGGAAACCTTGAAAGAGTTTTGTTTTATCAGGCTTCAGCCCAATATTCACAAAGCTTTGGCAAACATGATATCAGTGGATTATTTTTATTTAATCGTCGTCAGAATGCTACCGGAGGAGAATTTGCAAACTTTCGTGAAGACTGGGTAGGCAGGGCAACCTATGCATTTGATAATAAATATTTTGCTGAATTTAATGGAGCGTATAACGGGTCTGAAAAGTTTAATACAGATTATCGTTTTGGATTTTTCCCATCAATGGCTTTAGGGTGGATGATTTCCAATGAACATTTTATGGAACAATTTGACTGGCTTTCCAAATTTAAGTTAAGAGCCTCAATTGGACAGGTAGGAAGTGATGCCGGGATACCCAGATGGGGATATGTCTCCAGTTGGCAATATATTTCATCAGGGGTTTCCTCAACGTCATATTTTTTCAACCAGAATGGCTTAAATGTTCCAAGCCCATATAAAGTATATATGGAAGGAACTATTGCAAATCCAAATATCCGGTGGGAAACGGCAATTAAGCGAAATATTGGTGCTGAATTTGCATTTTTAGGCAGGGTTATCACATTTGATATTGATCTTTTTAAAGATTCAAGAAAAGATATATTTATGACTGCTAACAGGCGTAATATCCCTAATACCTTTGGCGCCCCGGCAGTACCTGCAAACCTGGGAAAAACAGAAACAAAAGGTTATGAAATGGAATTAGGTATAAATAAAACCTGGACAAACGGATTTGGATTCTGGATAAAAACAGGAATGAATAGGGCTACCGATATAGTACTGGAAAGTGAGGACCCGGAATTATTACCAGCATATCAGAAAGTTGCGGGCTTCCCGATTGGGCAGCACAGAACTCAAATAAGAGAAGGATTTATTAATAACTGGGACGATGTATTTGCAAGTGTCCCGGCTACTTCAAATAATCACTATAAGATGCCGGGTGACTGGTTCATAAATGACTTTAATGGTGATGGAATTATTAATGAATATGATGCAGCTCCTTATGGATATCCTGTAAGGCCCCAAAACTCATATAGTACAGCTCTTGGTTTTAATTATAAAAACTTTGGGTTTATGATGCAGTTTTTTGGAGTTACAAATATTATATTATCCCCTCCATATGTTAACCCGACTCTTACACGCTGGGTGCCTGTTTCTGAAAGACTGGATAATTATTGGAGACCTGATAATACAAATGCTGATTATAGGGCCCCAAGACTAGCAACTTCTTCACCTGTAGGCGACTGGAATAGTGTAGATGGTTCATACCTAAGGTTAAAAACTTTAGAAATTTCATATAATTTGCCAACTAACTTTATAAAAACAATTGGTTTAACCAATACCAGAATTTATGTAACCGGAAATAATCTCTTTTATTGGTCAAAAATGCCAGTAGATTTTGAAACGGGAAGCTTTGATTTAAATCGTGGCTATCCAACTTATAAAATGATAAATTTCGGTTTAGATATATCTTTTTAATATAAAAAATTAAAAAAACATGAAAACGAGGAATATAATACTTTTAATGATCTTTGCATCCCTCATTTTCGGATCATGTGAGGAATATCTGGAAAAAACGCCAAAAGCTGATATATCTGAGGAAGATGTATTCACTACCTGGGAAAATTTTCAGGGTTTTGTTGAAACAATGTATGACGACATCGTTG
>CAZLXM010000100.1:0-12462 GCA_964563105.1 uncultured Bacteroidaceae bacterium | reverse complement strand
CCGGTACATTTAACCAATTCATTTGGTGAATTTAACAATGGGGATGACATTATTCCTACCAGGTCTATGGGTTGGATTGAAGGATCATACTTTTTTGTTATCAGTAGTGGAAAGTCTCAATATTATAATACTAATGCTACGAGATGTAGTGGTACCTGGAATGGAAATAGCAACACCCGACAGCATGCCATATGGCAAAATAGCTGGTATGGAATAAGGGCAGCAAATGTTACTTTTGCAAATTTGCACAGGTTAGTGGATGCAACGGAAGAACAAAAACGCTTGATTGAAGGACAGGCATATTTTTTTAGAGCATATTTCCACTGGGAACTTATGAAAGCCTGGGGAGATATTCCATTTATTGATACCGTCTTTTCTGCTGATTCAGATATGAATATTCCCCAAAAAGGATTATATATTACCGCAGAAAAAATCATAAATGATTTTCAAAGAGCAGCAGACTTACTTCCAATAGACTGGGATGATACTGAAACCGGAAAAACCACCTTTGGAATTAACAGGGGAAGAGCCACTAAAGGAAGTGCCCTGGCTAACCTGGCTGAAGTTTTATTGTATTGTGGTTCTCCTTTGTTCCATGGTGTAGAAACAGGACAATACACATATAATGTTGATTATTGTAAAAGAGCTGCAGAAACTGCCTGGAAAGTTATTCAAATTGCTGAAAATGGGAGATATGCCCTTGTTCCCTGGGAGAAATATTCGTCAAACTTTTTTATAAAAATCAATAATAGTATGCCATGGACAACAGAACACATATTTCAACCACCCTGGCGAGGAACCTGCAGGTATTTCGCATCCTCATTCACAACGGGGCATCTTGGAACTGATGCGTGGTATAGCGCACCAACACAAAATTATGTAGAACTGTTTGAAATGGCTAATGGCCTTCCTATCGATGATCCGGAATCAGGACATGATTTAATGGACCCCTGGTCAAATCGAGATCCCAGATTCAGATATAATATTTTGTGTGACAGGGATACACAAGTGATGAATATTAGTGATGACAGAATGTATTTTCAAACTTATATTGGCGGTCGTGAAAGAACTGCTGTTACAAGTCTGACAGGGTTCGGATACAGAAAATATTGGGATGAGACAATTAACAGAATAAATAATGGCTGGAATAATTATTCATTCTATGTTCCTAAAATAAGATTAGCTGAAGTATATCTTTTTTATGCAGAAGCTGCGAATGAAGCATATAATGGCCCAAATGGCAAACACCCCGATGCTAATCTTACTGCCCTGGATGCCGTTAATAAAATACGTGAAAGAGCTTATATGCCTGGAGTTAATGCCAAATTCCTGGTAAATAAAGAAAAATTCAGGGAAAGAATTTGGAATGAAAGAGCCGTTGAACTTGCATACGAAAATAAAAGATGGTATGATTTAAGACGGTGGTATGTTCATCATCTGCCAAAGCATAAAGAGCTCTATGAACTTCAGTTTGATAAAGAATGGACATATTTTAACAGAGTTCTTGCGAAAACTATTGCATTTTCTGATCAACATTACTGGCTCCCATTCCCTACAAACCAGATAACACTTTACCCGGGATGGAAGCAAAATCCAGGTTGGTAAATATTAACATAAAAAATAAGTAAATAAAAAAACACTATATATTATGTATATGAAAATTATTTTCTCAATCCTCTGGTTTGGAATAATGACTTCTAAAGCTCTGTTAGCACAAGATTTATACTTTGAAAAAACTGAAAACGCAGATCTGTTATATAAGGTTAGTATTCAGGATAATAAATTATTAATACAAACTGATACATCCGAAATTATTTCATTAACAGAAAAAGACCGGATAAATCTTCCGTTTGATCAATTTTTAAAAAATTTAAATATAAAAGATATTACAGTAATAAATCCATCTGAATTACTTCAATACGATAATATTATTACTGTAAATGAGGCTATAGGTTCAAGGGTCCCTGGTGCATATGGCACTACAAATTTTAGAGGATTAGGCAATGCTTTAGTGATCGTTGATGGTTTTCCACGTAATATTGCTAACGTAAACATTAAAGAAGTTGAACAAATTACGATATTAAAGGATGCCAGTTCTTCTGTCTTTTATGGTGTGCAGGCAAATAATGGGGTGATTATGATAAAGACTAAGAGAGGTAAGGCCAGGGATAATAAAATCACGGCACAATTTGAAACAGGGTTGAGTTTTCCTGTCAGCTTTCCAAAATATCTGGGATCCGCCCGATATATGGAATTATACAACGAAGCTCTTAAAAATGATGGATTAGATCCTCTTTACCCACAGGAACTTATTAATGGAACTACCTCAGGGGTAAACCCTACAAAATACCCTGATATAGATTATTATAATTCAACTTTTTTAAAAGATTTCATTCAAAGATCACGCTTAGAAACAGAATTCTCTGGCGGAAGCCGAAATGCACAATTCTATGCAAATCTTGGATGGCAACGTACTGGTGATTTAGTAAAAATGGTTGAAACCCCTTTAAATACTGATCGTTTAAACTTCCGATCCAATCTCGATTTTAGAATTAATGACTTTATTAATACTCATGTCGATCTTGCAACAATTTTTAATATTTCCAATGTTTTGCCCAGAAATTTTTATAGCAACGCATCCACGCTAAAACCAAATTACTATCCACCATTGATAGATACTGCGCTTGTTGGAAATAAAAACCTTATTCAAGCTGCTACTTTGGTAGAAGGAAAATATTTATTAGGCGGGACTTCACTTTATCAAACTAATATTTATGGTGATTTGTTATTAGGAGGTTATAGTAAAAATTATAATACAATTGGTATGTTTAATGTCGGCATTGATTTTGACTTGAAATCTATTTTGCAAGGATTGACATTCAAGACTTATACCAGTTTGGATTTTATTACTGAATTCAGTGAAACCCAAAGTAACACTTATGCTATTTATGAACCTAGATGGCTTATTGGAGCCGGAGGTCAGGATAGTCTTTCCCTAACAAAAATAGGTACAGATAAATTTTCAGGAACTCAGGGAATTGCTAACACAAGTATATCAAGAGATTTTTCTCTTTATGGTGTTTTAGATTACTCCCGTGATTTTGATGTAGATCATTCTTTCTCTGCCAGTCTACTGTCATATTATGATCAATATAATGCATCTACTTTACAGCAAACAGATAAGCATATGCATCTGGGAACAAAAGTAAATTATATTTATAAAAATAAATATATATTTAATATTAATTCAGCTATTGTCTCTTCTCCAAAGCTATCATCAAAAAGTCGTATAGCTATTTCACCAACTTTTGCAGCTGGATGGATAATAAGTGAAGAAGAATTTTTAAAAAATAACTCATTTATCAATTATTTTAAATTTAAATTATCGGCTGGCATTATCAATACAGACATTAATCTTACAAGATATTTCTCATACTATGATATAATGGCAGGATCCGCTAATTATGTTTATGGCCCAACCGGGAATATATCCAGAGGATCTACCGTTTTTACCAATATTGCAAATCCTAATTTGTCATATGAAAAGAGAAAAGAATTTACTATCGGAGCTGAAGCCATTCTTTTTGATAATTTATTATGGTTAGAGCTTAATTATTTCAGGGACCATAAAACTGATCAATTTGTTATGTCAGGATTAAGCAATACATATCCGGCCTTTTTAGGCGGATTAAATCCTGTTGAAAATTATAATCATGACAGATATTCCGGCTTGGAGGCGGGTTTTTCAGTTAAAAAATCCTATGGGCATTTTAGTTTTGATATAGGACCTTCTTTGCTATTGTTAAATACTGAAATTATTAAAAGAGATGAATTTTATGGAGAGGATTACCTATATCGTAAAGGAAAGTCTACAGGAGTCATGTTTGGGCTTGAGGCGTTAGGTTTGTTTAAATCACAAGCTGAAATAGATGCACATGTACCTCAAATGTTTGGGCCAGTTAAACCTGGAGATATTAAATATAAAGATCAGAATAATGACGGAATTATTGATACAAATGATGAAATTGAAATCGGTAATAGTCTTTCAAATTTTGTTGGCGGGCTAAATATTTTAATGAAATATAAAAACTTGTCATTATTTGCACTTGCATCGGCCAGAAATGGGGCTCAAATAATGTTCACTAATAATTATTACTGGATCTATGGTAATCTTAAATACTCGAAAATTATTGAAAACAGATGGACTGAGGCTACCAGCGAAACAGCTTCTTATCCCAGACTAACTTCTCAAACAAGTGCCAATAATTTCAGATCATCAACATTCTGGTTAGAAGATAATAAATTGTTATCCCTTGCAAGAATACAATTAACATATGATTTGCCTCAGATGTATTCTAAAAAGGTATTTGCCAATGGCTTAAGTTTATATTTAAGAGGATCTAATATCGTCAATATTGCAAAAAACAAAGATAAACTGGAATTAAATATTGGTTCCGGGCCTCAATATAGAAACTACGCTATTGGAATAAAAGCTATCTTTTAATTATTTTTTAATTTTATTATGATGAGAATAAAGTTTATTAATAAGATTTTTATAGTTATCCTGAATATTTCAGTTATATTTTTCAGTTCTTGTGAAAAGTTACTGGATCCTGTCGACACAAACCCTTCTACCTCTGAAAGATTATTCAGGGATCGTGATTTTGCTGAGGGTTTATTACTCAGGGGATATACCGGCTGGCTTAATAATTATAACCTGGATGAGGTTGCAACTGATGATGCTGTTAGTAATGTGAGAGGATCATCCTATCGCAGAATGGCTACGGGCGAATGGTCAGCTTTATACAATCCGATTTCAGTATGGAACTCAGCATATCAATCACTTTATTATTTAAATTACTTTTTAAGTATTAGTAATGATATATTATATGCATGGGATGACAGACAATCATCAGCCGAGGAAAGAACCAGGTATTATAAACAAAAATTCACAGGTGAGGCAAAATTATTACGGGCATGGTACAATTTTGAACTTCTAAAAAATCATGGAGGTATAGCCTCTGATAATACTCCTCAAGGTTTTATAATCATGAAAGATGTGCCTGATAAAAACAAATCAAATCTTCCCAGGGATAGTTATGAAGTTTGTGTACAGTTTATTCTTCAGGATATCCAGGATGCTTTAAACCTCCTGCCTTTAGATTACGCTGACAGGCCAGGTGATGTTGCCTATAATACAGTATTTGGCAATTTAGATAACAAAAATCAGGGGCGCGTAAATGGAAGATTTGCAAAAGCCTTAAGATCAAGAGTTTTGTTACATGTGGCTAGTATGCCTTTTTATACAGTTGCAGATAAGTGGGAAGTTGCTGCAGAGGCTGCGGCAGAACTACTTAACACAAATGGTGGCGGAATTGCCGGTATTTCAGGTATGGCCTCTAATGGTGTAAATTTTTGGAGAAATGATGCATCAGCGGAAATTCTCTTCAAAAGGGCTTATTTTGAAAGTAATAGCAGGGAAGTGGCAAACTTTCCACCTTCCAGATTCGGTGCAGGCCAGACTAATCCAAGTCAAAATCTTGTTGATGCTTTTCCAATGGCTAATGGTTTCCCAATTAATCATGAACTTAGTGGATATAATGCTGAAAATCCATACCTAAACAGAGACCCGCGTTTAGCAACTTATATAGTATTTAATGGCGGAGAAATCAATAATGTTATTGTCCATACTCATACCGGAGATCCTAAAGACGGTTTAAATCAACAGGAAAATTCCACACGTACAGGATATTATCTTAAAAAACTATTGCAACCTGCTGTGAATCTTAATCCAACAGTGATGAGCACTCAACGCAATTTTTATACATTATTCCGATATACGGAAATTTTTCTCAATTACGCAGAAGCAGCAAATGAAGCATGGGGGCCTGATGCAGACCCCAATGGATATGGGTTTACACCAAAATCAATAATTGCAGCAATTCGTAAAAGGGCAGGAATTATACAGCCTGATGAATATTTAGAAAGTATTGCCAATAAAGATGATTTGAGAAAGATTATTCAAAATGAAAGACGGCTTGAACTTTGTTTTGAAGGATTCCGTTTTTGGGATATGAGAAGATGGGGATTGAATCTCACTGAAACTGTTAAAGGTATAGAAATAAGTAATAATGTTTATAAAATCATACCTGTTGAAGAAAGAAAATATCAACCATATATGAGATATGGTGCAATTCCTTACCAGGAAACACTTAAAAGTAAACTGACATTACAAAATTCCGGATGGTAGACAATTTTATATTAAAAATTAACTGACAATGAGAAAAATTACATTACTGATAACAGTATTGATAATCACTGGAATACATTCCTGCAAAAACGAAGAATGGAGTTTCTCTGATTTTGATTATACCACAACGTATTTTCCTTTTCAATATCCTGTAAGGACTCTTGTTCTTGGTGATTATTTTTTTGATAATGAAAATGATAATTTACATAAGTTTAAAATTTCAGCCCGGGTTGGTGGAATGTATGAAAATCATTCCAACTGGAACGTTCAATACCAGCTTGATCCAAGTCTGGTTCAAAATTTGATCACAGCCGCAAATTTATTCGACGGAAAATCAACAGCATCCTCAGATACCCTGGAAATATTACCAGCAGAATATTATACCCTGAACCCGACAAATCAATTTACAGTTCCAAAAGGTAGTTTCATTGGAGAAATAGAGGTTCAACTAAAAGAAGCTTTTTTTAACGACCCCTATGCTGCAAAAACAAGATATGTAATACCTCTGCGGATCATATCCAGCACTACTGATAGTATACTTCTCGGTAATACATACCTGCCTGATCCTGACCCCAGGGTCACTTCTGATTGGATTACAGTTCCTAAAAACTTCACGATTTTTGGGATCAAATATGTTAACCCTTATCATGGTAAATACCTGCATCGCGGAGTTTCTGTTATAACAGATACAACTACATCAACCGTTTTGGAAACAATAGTATATCATCAGCGTTATGTTGAAAATGATGAAATCTGGGCATTACAAACTATCAGTATGAATTCTGTAATTTTATCCGGAACTTTAAGAAAAAGTCCCTCCAGCCCGGGTAAATTTGAAGTTACACTAACGTTTGATGATAACAATAATTGTGTGGTAAATTCTACTGAAGATTCTCCGTTTCTGGTAACAGGTAGCGGAAAGTATGTTAAAAAAGGCGACATGTGGGGAAATGAACCACAAGATGCAATTCACCTGAAATATTTTGTAACGGAAGGAAATAATATTCATTCAATAACTGATACCTTGGTATTCAGAGATAAAGCAGTTACATTTCTTGAATATAGACCCGTTATAATTCCATAAATATTCATTACTAAAACAACTAAAAAATAATAAAAACAAAGCCTCAAAGTTTAATCGGCATTTTAAATTTTGAGGCTTTATTTTTATCAAATGAAATTAATTTTAATTTTTCAGGCTAAAAAATATTCCTCTTTAGGGAATGATTTGAAAATCATCAAACCAGAATTTTTGCCCCTCCTCTGAGAGTCCAAAAGTGCCAAACTCAAAAGAATGCACATTTCTGATTTCCGGGATTATTTTTCTTATTACTCTGGCATCCAGTGTTATATCACGCCATTCGTCATCATCAATCAACTTATACTCATTTATATTTGTATACTCACCTGTTAAATTAGAAGAACTGCCACCCAGGCAAATCCGATCAGGACGACCCGTTTTTGGCCACAATTTTAACCATATCCCTACGGGGACACCCAGTGGAATACGATAAGAAAATTTTATGACAGGATATTGATCTATATCCCATTCCCTTAATTTAACATTGACAGCAATAGTTTTATTGCCTCCTCCCGTGGAAACACACATGCATTGACCCTTACCATCATCTCTTGTTTCAGGATAATAGGTAAATCTATTCCTGCTTGGCCCTCTGTCCCATAAATGACCCCATATTTCAAATGTTTCTTCTTCAAAATCTGTATATAAAAGAGGCTTTGCAGAATCAAACACAGGATTTACCCTTATGATCATCATACTCTGTGATATAGAGCCAAACATATCTGAACAGCGCAATCTAACAACATAATCACCAACATTATCATAAATATGAACCGGAGAAAGCTCCTTGCTGCCAGAGCCATCTCCAAAATCCCATTCAAATTCCAGCCTGCCTTTTTTACCACTTATTATTGCAGAGAACTTCACCTCTTTTCCCGGATTAGCCACAACTTGTTCTGCCATAGGGATGACCCTTAAAATTCCGCTATTTCCATACTGAAAAGCCCCAATGTCAGGTGATTTTCCTGCATAATGAAGACTTACAGCATCACCGGATCTCCAGCTAATATTCCGGTCAATAGTAAGAACATTTTTATCAATGTCAGCATGAATAACACGGGCAAACCTCCCTGCCCTGCCAACTCTTATCAGATCTCCGGCTTCTCCTTCAATACCAAAACCATCAAAAAAATAGCAGGCATCTTCAACAAACAAAGTGTTACCCGAACCTGATTTTGTCGTATAAGTTAAAGCTCTTCCGGAATTAACGGCAGGGCTTTGTTTAGAAAGATAAAAACAGCGGTTTTCGAAATCTTCAAAACAGGGATAAGCATCAATATTTTGCTCAAATTGATTGATGCTAAGCTTATTCAATTCATTAAGAGTATAAAGGTTCCCCTTAAATCCAAAAGTAGCTTCATTAATTTGTTCTCCGAAAAAAAGATTATTCCTGAAAATATTATCATCTGATACTCCAACGCCAAGAATTATAGAAGTAAAATCACCGTTAAACCCGTTTCGATAAAATAAGTTATTTATAAACTTATTGGAACGAATAAGGTGATCAGATTTGTTCGTGCCAAAAACCCAAACTGTTGAAGGATTATTGGCAAAAGTATTGTTGTATATACGTGAATTAACAAATTCAAGCGTAACAGGCTCAGCACCTCCCAGCATTGCATCCCAGCTATTGCTAACAATAACTTCATCATGGTTATCATAAATAAGATTATGCCTGAATATACTATTATAAAAGAATGGCTGTGAAGCTGAACCTGCTGACATAGCCCCATTGAATGAATCACTAATAATGTTATTTTCAAATAAACAACGTTCCGGGTTAAAAGCTTCAAAATTTCGGCCCCATCCATTATGAAAACAGTTGTTCCTTACAATATTATGTGAACATAATTTAGAATCGTTTGCATAAAAATTCAGGGGGGAATGACCAATTTTAGAAAAATTATTTCCTTCAATAAGATTATGACCGGAATCAGTAAAACGACAACCATCTCCATGTATCTTTGAATCTGCTGTACGGTCAATTAACCGGCAAATTGTATTATTAAGCAAACGATTATAATGACTGTTAATAAAATGCAATGAGAGAAAAATATTTTTTGAATACTCCATGTGACAGTTTTTCACTGTAATATAAGAACAGTTTCTTATCAGTCCGAATCCTCCTCTGTCAGGGACCATTCTGAAACCATCAATTGTAATAAAATGTTTTTCATTCAAAGTGATTATGTAATTTGATCCCTCTATTCCGTTTAAAGTTGCGCCATGAAGATTATAACTGCGAAAAGTAATCGGCATTTTACTGTTTTTGCCGTTAGAAACCGGATTGATGATGCCGCTATAGTTACCATCCATAAATGTCACTGTGTCTCCGGATTGCAAGGCAGTATTTGCTTTTTCAAGAGTTCTCCAGGGCTGTTCGAATGTTCCGGCAGCATTATCATTACCATCAGGAGAAACATAATAATGGTTAATTTCAAATCCGGATAGGACTTCTTCAGATAATTGAGCACTATAAAGAAAAGGTATACTCAGAATAATAAACAGTGTTTTTGACAATAGAAAACATTTTTTCAGCATTTTTGATCTTTTATATTAGGTTTAAGGTAAAGTAATATGATTATTCGTTTTTAAACTATCTTGTTTGAAGAAAGTAATTAAAAGTAATTAAATGTTTAATATCTTTTCCTATAAATTATTTTATTTGAAACTCACTAAAATGATTTTCTACTTTATTCATTCATATTAATAATTATTAGGATATTAAAACCATTCATAAAAAACAATCCATTAAATTCAATTCAAATAGTTTAGAATAAAATCTGATTTTCAGACTACTTACTCATCCACACGGGTTTAACTTCCGGTTTATTATCTTGTCCCAGAATATCCCTGTACAATTCCGGCCTCCTGGCTTTTAAATACCTGTATCCCCCGGCCTGGCTAAGCTTCTCAGGAGTCAATACTGCTGTTACTATATCATCCCCCAGCCTGCGACATTCGGCCAGGATATCACCAAAAGGATCAAGGATCATGGAACAACCATTTTTTAACTGATCTCCATCCATTCCGACAGGATTGGAGAAAATCACATAAACGGCATTGTCATAAGCCCTTGCAGGGAGCCATTTCATCAGCCAGGCCCTGCCTTTCATCCCGTCAAATTCTAAACGCAAAGATGTGGGATCTTCTTCCCTGTTTTCCCAGAGCCCGGGGTCAACAAATCCTGCACCCGGACGAGTAGAGGGTGTACACATTGTAACATGGGGCATTAAAATTATATCTGCTCCTAAAAGCCTGGTTGCCCTGACATTCTCTATAATATTGTTGTCATAACAAATCAGTATCCCTGCTTTCCATCCATACAAATCAAAAACAGTATAATTCTCCCCTGCCGATAGATTTTTATGTATAAAAGGATGTAACTTCCTGTGTTTAGCTACTAATCCATGCTTATCCACACCAATATAAGTGTTATAGAGTTTTCCATTTTCATCACGTTCAAACAAACCTGCAAAAATTGTAATATCATGATTAATTGCAATTCTTTGTAAAAAACGGATACTCTCACTATCAGGAATATATTCTGCTATTGCAAAAATTTGTTCTGAACTAAGATACCTGGCAAAACTATATCCGGTAATAGAACACTCATGAAACATAACAACCTTTGCACCCGCTAAAGATGCCTTCATTGAAAAATTTTCAATAACTGAGAGATTATAAGATTTATCACCACTACGGTTTTCAAATTGTACAGTTGCAACTATGATCTTCTCCATAAAAAAGATATTAGTAAAAAATATTTGGTCAACTTATAAGCCAAATTAGCAAAAATCAGGAAATCCAAAATAGTTTTAAAATAAAATATACAAAAATATTTCAAAGAACTTACATATTTATACATAATTAAGATAGTATGATAAATACAACCCGGACCAGAACCGGAAATTTATTGTAGTTGCTTCTTTATACAAATAATTAAAATTAACTTCGCAGCCTCAATAAAAAAGATCATTTAATAAATGAATGAAAAACATTCGTAATATAGCAATTATAGCCCATGTTGATCATGGCAAAACCACCCTGGTTGACAGGATTTTGCATCAGGTTAAACTTTTTCGTGAAAATCAGGAAGTAAGAAATCTCATTCTCGATTCGAATGATCTGGAACGGGAACGCGGAATTACAATCCTTTCCAAGAACGTATCAGTCAGATATAAAGGAACAAAAATTAATATTATTGATACCCCCGGGCACTCTGATTTTGGAGGGGAAGTTGAGAGGGTCCTTAATATGGCTGATGCTGTTCTTTTATTAGTGGATGCTTTTGAAGGTCCTATGCCTCAAACTCGTTTTGTCCTGCAAAAAGCTTTGGAACTTAATCTTAATCCCATTGTTGTAATCAATAAAGTAGATAAACCTAATTGTAACCCGGATTATGCGCTTGAGGCAGTTTATGAATTAATGTTCAGCCTGGATGCAAGTGCAGAACAATTAGAGTTTCCCGCAATATTCGGATCCTCAAAATTTGGATGGATGTCGAATGACTGGAAAAAACCTGCTTCTGATATCAGTTATTTATTGGATACTATTCTTGAATATGTAAAACCTTATAAAAGCAAAGCCGGAAACCTCCAAATGCAGGTCAGTTCCATAGACTATTCCTCCTATCTTGGAAGGATAGCAATTGGAAGAGTTTCGAGGGGCAGTATCAGTCCCGGCATGCATGTTTCTGTCGTTAAAACTGATGGAAGGATCAGCAAATCTATTGTTAAAGAACTTTATCTATTTGAAGGATTAGTAAAAGAAAAGATCGAACATTCTGTGGTGGGAGGGGAAATATGTGCTATATCAGGTCTGGAAAATATTGACATTGGAGATACTTTTTACAATAAATAATTCACCTTTCTTCGGCCGGGAAGGAATTTATGTTACCTCCAGGCAATTAAGAGAACGGCTATATCTGGAAACTGAGAAAAATCCGGCTTTGCGTATTCAGGAAACCAATAGTCCGGATAAATTAATAGTATTTGGAAGAGGGATATTGCATCTTTCGATACTCATTGAAACCATGAGAAGAGAGGGTTATGAGTTCCAGCTTGGGCAACCAAAAGTTATCTTAAAGGAAATTAATGGTGGCAAGTATGAACCGGTTGAAACTCTAATA
>CAZLXM010000099.1:0-14374 GCA_964563105.1 uncultured Bacteroidaceae bacterium | reverse complement strand
AACGCAGGAGCTGTTTGGTAAATTATTCCCACCGCACTAAAAGGGACAAGTCAGGTGCTGATAATAATTGTTCTTATAGCTTTTAATATTTTGGGTTTTATTATTTATCTTTTAATAATACTGTTTTTATAACTAATAATAATTCAGTTAACTATCGAATCAAATGCAAAGAAATAAAAAATTATAAATCAATTTATCGTAAAATCTATTTTACTCTATATGCAATGATATTAAAAATAGTATTAGGAGAAGATTTAATTGTTTTTTAAAGGAATATGGAACTGAATATATTGAATAATATTTATTTTAAACAATATGCTTAACTGCAAATATTAATTAAAAACCGGAAAAGCCAGTTCAGGAACTAAAACATTCTATTAATAAATTCAAACGAAAATATTTTTTTCAAAATAATATGAAAATATGAAAGCAATACTAAACCGTTTTCCTGTAACGATAAACTGCCAAAGTTACAGACACCAGTGCTATCAGGGATAAAGCTAAAATCTCGCTTCGAATTTCCTGAAATCCTGTTCCTTTTAACATTATCATCCTGTTTATTCGCATTATATATGTTACAGGATTAATTAAATTAATTTTTTGAGCCCATTCCGGCATACTTTCTAAAGGAGTAAAAATTCCACTCATCAGAATAAAAATGATCATAAAAAAGAAGGCAGTAAACATAAATTGTTGTTGAGTAGCGGAAAAGGTGGAAACAAAAATCGCAAGCCCAAGAGCTGCAAGCAAATAAATGGCTGAACAGAAGAACAGCAATGTAATACTGCCTGCAAATGGAATTTTGAAGGCTATTTTTCCGATGGCCAGGCCCAGGGCAATATCAATAAGTCCAATTACTAAAAATGGTATTATTTTAGCAGATATAAGCTGATATTTTTTTACAGGGCTAACATTAATCTGTTCCATGGTCCCGCTTTCCTTTTCTTTTACCAGATTAAGGCCGGCAAGAATAAATCCGATTGCAAGTACAAGTATACCCAATATTCCGGGAAGCATATAGAATTTATAATTTAGCATTTCATTATACCAATATCTGTTGGTTATCTGTACCACTCCGGATGATTTACCCTGTATTTTAAATTTTTTCCCTTTCATTACATCGTCAGTGAAATCACGTATCACCCCGTTTAAGTAAGCCCAGGAGAGCTGGGCATTGGCAGGGTTGATTGCATTTGCGCTTACTAAAAGATTTCCCGGCCCCCCTTTTCCTATTTTATTTCCAAAGCCAGCCGGAATATGGATTATCAAATCACTCGCATCTTTATGTAATATATTATTTGCTTCTTTTTCAGAGAAAGTAGAAAATGTTACGTTAAAAAAGCCGGAACCTTCAAGCCGCCTGGTCAGTTCCCTCGATTCAGCAGTCAAATCCCTGTCTATGATACATAAATTTACCTTTTTTAATTCAAAAGTAACAGCAGGGACCAATATCAGCATTTGTACAACAGGAACAGCAAAGATTGCCTTTCCTAAAAACCTGTCCCTGAAAATTTGGGTAATTTCTTTATATAATAAAAATAATATCGTTCTCATGCCCTATTTCGCCTGATTTTACTGAAGCCTGATTTTAAAATTTCTTATTGCCAACCCAATAAATAATAATGTAAATAATGTAAGGATCAATGTTTCTCTCCATACCTGAAGAAATCCGGTCCCTTTTATCATAATATTCTTTATGATCACTATAAAATAGCGGGGAGGTAATATTGAACTGACCCACCCATAAATTTTCGGCATATTTTCAATCGGTATAATGAAGCCGGAGAGTAAAATAGTTGGAAGCATCATTCCCACCAAAGATATAAAAATAGCCTGCTGCATGTTTTTAGCTATGGTGGAGATCAAAATACCCAATGAAAGGCTCATAAAAATATAAAGCATAGATTCGGCAATAAGCAGTACCAAACTACCTTTTACCGGTAAGTCAAAAACCAGCCATGACAGCAGAAGTATCATGACAACATCTATTAAAGATAATAAAAAATAGGGAATCACTTTACCCAATATGATCTGGACAGGTTTTAAAGGTGATACCAGCAAAACCTCCATCATTCCTAATTCTTTTTCACGTGTAATGGTTATGGATGTCATGAGCGCACAGATAAGTATCATAATAAGTGTTATTACTCCCGGAACAAACATATACTGACCTTTAAGTGACGGGTTATAGAACATTCTCACTTCCGGCTGAACTATCAATGTTCTGCCTGAAGATGTTATTGCAAGTTCAGTATTGAAATCAGTTAAAATAGCACTGATATAATTAGTAATCAGAGTAGCCATGTTAGGCTCTGAGCCGTCAGTAATAATTTCTGTGATTGCTTTACCTTCACTGATCATATTTCTGCCAAAATTTTCCTGAAAAATTATGACAGCTTTAATTTTATTAGTCCTGAGTGCTTTATCGATATCCTGATAAGAATTAAGATTTTCTGCTTTATGGAAAAAACCGGACGAGCATATTTTGTCTGATATCTTTTGAGTCATCTCATCTTTGGAAAGATCCAAAAAGGCAATCTGTGCATTTTTCAGGTCTGTACTAACCACGAAGCCAAAAAGGAGCACCTGTACAGCAGGGATACCGAATAGGATGATCATTGTACGAAGATCCCTAAAAATATGCAGGAATTCTTTATTTACAAATCCAAAGAATCGTTTCATTTATTTAGTTATTTACCGGCCGTGCTATTTTAATAAATACTTCTTCCATTGATCCGGCTTTATATTGTCTTTTAAGTTCAGCAGGTGAATCCATTGCTACAATTTTTCCTTCATTCATAATTGATATCCTGTCACAGTATTCAGCCTCATCCATATAATGTGTTGTAACAAAAACAGTAATCCCTCCGGAAGCAGTTTCGTATATCATCTCCCAAAACTGACGCCTGGTAAGAGGATCAACTCCACTGGTAGGTTCATCAAGAAAAACAATTTTAGGTTCATGCAAAACAGCCACGGAAAAAGCAAGTTTTTGCCTTAAACCCAGCGGGAGAGACGAGATTAATCTGTCAGCGTAATCTTCAAAATTTAAGCGCATAAGCAAATTTTTTATTCTTTCTTTTATGAGTTTCATTCTCATACCGTAAATACCACCATAAAGCATTATATTTTCCTTAACAGTCAGATCTTCATATAATGAAAATTTCTGACTCATATATCCAATATTTTTCTTTATTTGTTCTGCCTGCGTTTTTACATTAAACCCGGCAACCATTACTTTACCGGAAGATGGCCCCAGCAGCCCGGTAAGGATCCTGATTGCAGTTGTTTTACCTGCACCATTTGCACCAAGAAAACCAAAAATTTCTCCCTCATAAACTTCAAAATTAAGATGATCGTTAGCAATGAAGCTTCCAAATTTCTTAACCATGTCTTTTACTGATATTACACTCTTATTTGCCAATATTAATTTTCTTAAATTATTTCAATTTTCAGCTTTTATCATATTTGTCACGATTTTATAAGCTGGATATTAACATAAATATTTATTGATAATTATTTCAATTAAGTATAATCAGAACAATTCAAATTAATTATTGAAATTTATAGTTAAGTATCTTTCCATGAAAGATTTAATACTTCGGGATTTGATTTATTCATTTTATCGCTTCAAAAAAATTTTAATAATTCTCATTTTCTTTCAATTAGTTCAAGAAATCTGTCTTCAATTTCAGCTTTTGATTCAGTAATTATTGTATTTTTCAAACCTTTCATTACCAAATACTTAGAAATCTCGCTTTCAGAAACATTTTCACTGAAGGTAGCATGTACAGAATCTCCGAATGGATAGGCATTAATTGTTTCCGGATAAGCTCTCAAAGCTTTTAGAATTAAATAGTTATCATCTCCTTTGATCTTATATAACTTTCTGCTGAATCCTTCCCTTATCCTTTCAGGTTCATCTACCAATAATATTTTTCCGTCCTGAATAAGTGAAACTCTGTCACATTTCAATGCCTCATCCATATATGGAGTTGAAACAATTATGGTTATATTATACCTTCTGAGTTTTTTTAGCATCTCCCAGAATTCAGTCCTGGAAACAGCATCGACACCGGTTGTTGGTTCATCAAGGATAAGTAACCGTGGCTTATGGATAAGGGCACAGGAAAGAGCCAGTTTTTGCTTCATCCCTCCCGAAAGATTTCCTGCTTTCCTGTCTTTAAATGGTTCAATATGTGAATATATATCTGATATCAGATCATAATTTTGCCTGATCGTTGTCCCAAATACTGTAGCAAAGAACTTCAGGTTTTCCTCCACTGACAGGTCCTGATATAGGCTGAACCGCCCCGGCATATAGCCTGTTATCTTCCTCAAAGCTTTGTATGAAGTCCTGCAATTGAGCCCCATAATAGTCATTGAACCTTCGTCCGGAAGAAGAAGTGTTGTAATGATCCTGAAAAGGCTCGTTTTGCCGGCTCCATCCGGCCCAATGAACCCAAAAACTTCTCCTTCATTAACTTCAAATGAAATATCTTTCAGGGCCTGGATTTCCCCGAATTTCTTACTTATACCTTCTGATATTATTGCCTTTTGCATATTTTTTTCAGAAAATTACTTCTCCCGGCATTCCGGATTTCATAGTCCCGTCGTTCTTTACTTCAATTGTTACAGCATAAACCAGGGTAACACGTTCTTCTTTTGTCTGAATTATTTTGGGAGTGAACTCTGCCTTGTCTGAAATATAGCTTATCTTACCGGGGAATGATTTATACTCATTTTTCCCGTGATCAACCCTTACTGTACATTCTTCACCAATTTTCAGGTTTCCTAATTGTGCCCCGCTGACATATACTTTCAATTTCATCACCGAAAGATCAGCTATTTTAAGCAGAGGTTTTCCCGTATTAGCAAGCTCACCCGCTTCTGCATATTTTGCAATAACAGTGCCTTTAAGAGGACTTCTAGGCATACATCGAGTAATCTGCTCATTTAGGATAGCTATTTTAGGTTCAAAGGCAAATAATTCTGCACTTACTATGTTTCTTCCGGCATTGTTAGCCTCAATCTGTTTCTTCAGCACTTCGGCCTGTCCTGTAAGATCATCATATTGCTTCCTTGTGGCAGCATCATCAAGGAGCATATTTCCTATCCTTAAAATATTGGTATTGAGATTTTCTATCTGTTGATACAGAACCTCATTCTGTGCATTAAATGTTGCAATACGTGCCCTTACACTTTTCATTCCTGCAAGGACCTCCTCCTTCTGAAGATGGAACATTGTGGTATCTATAAAAGCGATTTCTGTCCCCATTTGAATTTCCGATCCTTCTTTAAGGTCAAACTCCAAAATTCTGCCATTTGTCTCTGCCGAGATTGTAACTTCGGTTGCCTCAAAAGTACCGTAAGCATCAGCCTCAACGGAATTATCCCTGCAAGATGTAAAAATCATCAAAGCCGTAAATATTAATAATTTATTCATTGAAATACATTTATAATTTAAATTACCTGTTAAAGTGAATCTACTCTGTAAAACTGTTTAATATATTTTCGACCAGCATATAAAAGGCATAGTCGTTCTTATGAAAAGATAATTTTATTCAATTTCCCTTCCGATTATATTTAAATATTCAACCCTTGCCATTACAAGATTAATTTTGTGTATTTCAAAATTAATCATGGCCTGTTTTTCTGAATTTAATTCATTCATATATTCTGTAACAGTGATTGTCCCATTCTCATATTGGGATTCAGCGGCAAGGGTGATTCTTTTTCTTATCCCAATAAGTTCTTCATCAGTTTCCAGTAATGATTCCAAAGAAGTGATTAAAGACCTCTTTTCATCAAGGAGCCTTCTAAAATTTTCTGTCATATCAACTTTTCTGTTACTTAACACATTTTGCTGAAGGTTCAATATCTGCTTTTCGTTTCTCACTCTGTTCCAATCATGGATATTCCATTTTACACCTGCACCAAAAATATAATATGGGGCAAACTCATCCTTAAAAAAATTTGCCCCCGGCGGATTTCCGTAACCAAACGTGGCAAAAGTGAATGCTTTGGGCAGGCGTTTACTTTCCAACATTTGCATAGATACATTTAACTGTTCTTTTCTGAGATCAAAAAGCTGTAATTCCGGACGCGTTATTGAATCATGAAATACATGGATTGGTGCTGGTAAAGCAAATTTGTCTGATGCTTCAATAGTGGTTCCGATAAAGCCGGATAAGATTTTTTGAAGTAATGTTTTATTTATCTCATTTTCCCTGAGTTGCTGCTCAAACTTAATTTTTTCAGATAAAAGAACATCTTTGTCAGATTTCAGGGCTACACCACTGGTCACACCACTGTTAACAGTAATAATGCGCTTATTTATGAGTTTCAGATAATTCTGAAGTAATTCTTCCTGTTTGTCTAGGAGTAATAAATTAAAATATATACTGTTTATCCGGGTACGGAGTTGATATAAATCTTTTTCGGTTTGCATTTCCTGAATATCATATTCAATCTTTTCCAGGGCCCTGGAGGCTTTAACGGCCCCCCCGTCAAAAAGAGTCTGATTGATATCCAGTGTGACCTTATATTGTTCGTTTGGCAATGGACGGATAAAGTCGCCTATGCCTGGAAAAGGTAAAGATCCGAGGACTCCGGTCATATCTACTACAGATGAATTATAGAGGAAAGCTCCATTGATATCCATGCCCGGAAGCCAGTTTTTTGAAAGATTCTTATCTTTTAACTGCCAGATTTCAGATAATAATCTTTTTTCATCTGCAAAGGATACAGATGAATATGCTTTTTCATAACACTCGCGGAGAGTAATTGTTTTTTGTGCAAAGGTTGATGCTGAAAGAACCAGCATAAATAATATCCATAATTCCTTCCTCATTATTTAATAAGTTTTTACAATTATTTTTTATTTTAATAAAGCATCTATCACAAAATCCGCTGCAAACTCTTTTCTGTTTTCTATATATTCATCAAAATCAAGTTCCAATTTTTGTAAAATGACCGAGATAATAGTTTTGGCCACAAAGGGAAAAATACTCAATGAAACAATAGAAGTCAGTATCTGGGAAAAATTTTCAATAGTTATATTGTTTTTATCCAACTCTTCCTTATGGTGCTTTTCCAGTAAGTTCCTTAATTTATTTATATCAAAACCGGATATCAGCTTAGTTACCCGTGAGGGATTACGATTTAGTTCGTTAAGTATAAAAGCCGGAAGGCCTGGGTTTTTTTGCATGAAAGAAATATGTTCTTTATAAAAAAATCTGATTTTTTCTTCAAGAGTCATGTTTTCTTCAAATACCGGGGCAAACATCATAACTATCTTAGCAGCAACCTTATCAAACACAGCATTAAACAATCTTTCTTTTGAACGATAATAATAATGCAATAAAGATTTATTTATTCCGGCTTGATCTGCGATATCCTGCATTCTTGTTCCATCCATCCCTTTTTTGATAAAGATTTCTTTTGCTGCTTCAAAGATTTTGTCTTCAGTTTGTTTATCCTTTTCTGTCATTTTTAACCATTTAATTTAACCATAAACTTAATCTTTTTAGTTTAATTTTTCAGTCAAATAAAGAATATTTTTTTGATTGGAAACGAAAGTTTGTTTTTTAAATTATTTATTGGAATACTAATAGAATAAATAAAAAAAAGGATTTCAGGTAACAAACTTCTGAAATCCTTTTCCCGGTATGTGAACCCGGAGGGACTCGAACCCCCAACCTTCTGATCCGTAGTCAGATGCACTATCCAATTATGCTACGGGTCCGCTTATTATTAGAATGCAAAATTAATCAATTTATTTTAATGATGACAATTAATTTAAAAAGGTCAACATTCTGAAATATGGAATTGGTCATTGTTTATTAACTATATACATGAACACTATTCTGTGCAGATGGCAAATAATTAATTCCAAACCAGGCTATTAGTAAAATTATGAAAGCAATTGCAAGCATCCAAAGTGACCAGTTAACTTTTTTTGGATGTCTATATCTCAAATGAATATATATAAGATAACCAAGCCATGTTAAAAATGCCCAGGTTTCTTTGGGATCCCATGTCCAGTAATGTCCCCATGCCTGCTTCGCCCAAAAAGCACCAAACAAAAGTCCCATAGTCAGGAAAGCAAAGCCAAAATAAACAAGGTTATCAGTTAACTGTATTATTTTGTTCTCAAATTTATCTGTATAATAAAGGTATAAGCCCTTTATAGATACAAGAGTCGAAACTCCCAATAAAGCATATCCAAAAATATAAACAACCACATGGGGGACAAACCAGGGGCTTTGTAAAGCAGGCATCAATACTTTATCATATGTTTCAGGACTTCTGAGATTTATTAATAAAAAAATCCATGCCATAAATATACTATATGTCAGGAACCATTTATATTTCCAGCGCAGATAGAAAATAAGCCCTATTACAGGAAGAAAGAACAAATACCATAGCCTCGTTTCACCAAGAGTCCGCATGGGAGGTCTTTCAAGGTGTATCCATAAAATAATGATAAATACAGCAATTATGAGTATACCTGTTGCTGTAATTAAAACACCTGCCAATTCAGTTATCCGGGATTTTTTGCTCAGGTAAATACATAATAATCCAATAAGCCATAAAGCTCCTGCAGTTAGCGCAAAATATGGAAAGTTGATCCAATCGTTCATTCCGCTTCTATTTTAATTTTTACCAAGCCAGAACATATATACCGCACCGGCAAGTACCATAAATATGCCGGCATAAATGACTCCCAGCCACGGGTCTTTAATGGCCTCAATAACACTTAAACGTGACCATTTCCCCATTCTTTCATCATAAGAAAGCTGGTAGAGATTCCATCCGGATACTTTTACCGGCTTATTTACAAGTAAAGTCTGTGTTGTGTTATTTCCATCCCTGTCAACAATCTCAAGAAGGGAGCTGAAAGTTTTCGGTTCGGGCATAGTCATGGCCAGTGAATAAATATCATCCAAATCAAAAAATTCCGGGTTTACCTTAAAATTCCCACAGCTAATCCAACCCTTCTTTTTAATACCATTTTTTACGTTTATTGCTTCCAGGAAAGCGGAAGGAAACGACAGACTATCGAAAGAAGGATAAAAACCCGAACTGTCACGTAAAGAACTCATATAAAAGTCGCTGACAGTAATATCCCAATCTTCAATCCTTACTTGCATTTTATTTTCGATCTGTATTAAATTATTTTTTATATCCTCAGGAAAACTCATATCCTCTTTTCGGATATAAGCGAGTTTGGGATTATATTCATCAATTGAAAAATTAATTAGTTTCAATGTAAATGGAAGTTCTCGGATCTGATGCATACTATTCATTCCATACCATACTGTATCATTCTCATGTATGTGTATAGTAACTCTTTGCAGATCTCCGGCCCCAAGGCTGCCTGCAAAAACAATCAGCCATAAGCCAAGGTGGTTTAACAAAAAACCAATATTTTTGAGATTTAAGGGAGAAGATCGTCGAAGAATGACCAAACCGAGTGATGTAAGAAGAAATAATCCTGACAGGATAAAAGGGTAGCTGTTACGCACATGTGAAAATCCGGTATAATGCAGAAATTTATGTGCTTCCGGATCATCCTGAGGACTAAGGCCCATAATCAGGACCAGCAGGCTGAAAAGCACAATGGAAGAAACTGCTGCAGGGACTCGTGTTATCCATTTAACAAAATTCAGATCACGATAATAAATATGAACGAAAACCAAAATTATTATGAAACTAAGTCCGAGCTGAACATTAACAGGCCATGATGGCATACCGGTTCCTGCACCACCGGTAATCAATTCCAGAATAATACCAACTATCAGGATAGCCAGGCTAAATAAAAGGCCTTGTTTATATTCTTTTCTGCTTTTGCTTTTCAATTTTATGTTAATTTGCATCCGTGAATATTAAATTGCCCTAAAAATAATCAAAATAACTGTTTAATCCCTTTTTTTGTTTAAAAATGGATATTGCTAACTTTATTCATATGATTAGATTAAAAACTTTAATTTAGTATTATTAAAAATTTTTAGCCGGTTTTTTCTGTCCGGGAGATTTTAAATTTTATTCATAACCAATGCGCATAACAAATGAAACCATCAGAATTCCATCTGAAACGATGAAGTCAGAATTCATCCGGGTTCTGAAAAAATATGGCTTTAATGATTTAAAGGCTGAAAAATGTGGGGAGACCTTTACACTTAACAGTCTTGAAGGTGTTTATTCACACGGGATCAACAGGTTTCCCGCTTTTGTGAAAAACGTGGCCGGCGGATATATTAAGCCGGATGCTGAGCCAACCCTGGTTCACAGTAAAGGATCTCTTGAGCAGTGGGACGGCAATCTTGGACCGGGCCCGCTCAATGCTCTTTTTGCTACTGACAGAGCTGTAAGTCTCGCCGGAAAAACCGGAATAGGCCTGGTTGGTCTTGCAAACACCAATCACTGGCAGCGTGGAGGGACTTATGGCTGGCATGCTGCAAAAAAGGGATTCATAATGATATGCTGGACCAATACTATAGCAAATATGCCGGCATGGGGAGCATCCGATGCAAGACTGGGAAACAATCCCTTTGTAATGGCCCTGCCATATGAAAATGAAGCCATAGTACTGGATTTTTCAATGACGCAATATTCATATGGAAAGATGGAAACATACATGAGTGAAGGAAAAAAACTTCCTTATGCCGGAGGTTTTGATAACATGGGGACACTCACGGACGATCCTGCAGAAATCATAAGAACACAGCGGGCTCTTTCAATCGGATTCTGGAAAGGATCAGGATTCTCTTTTTTGCTTGATATTCTCGCTTCACTTTTATCTGGCGGACTTTCTACTCATGAAATAAGTAAAAATAAAATAGAGCACATTGTATCACAGGTCTTTATATCAATAAATCCCCGGAACTTATATAATTTTCCTTCAATTGATGAAACAATTCGGGATATCATAGCAGATCTTAAAAAATCCATGCCTTCAGGTGATGCTTCCTTAATCCGGTATCCCGGGGAAAATATACTCAGAATTCGTTCCGATAATCAGAAAAAGGGGATCCCGGTTAAAGCTGAATTGTGGGACCAGATTGTAAATCTTTAATTTACCTGCTTCCCGGCTATATTTAATCATCCATATTTTCAAAAAAAATATCATGAATACCTGCCCGGGGCAGGTCCATACCTGAAAAACCCCTTTGACAGAAGTAACTAAATGCAATTTTTATCCATAATACCAGGATTTACTAAGGGCTGAGCACCCCTTATCGGGAGCTGTTTCATAATCTTCTTTAGAAATTTCTGAAGATTTTTCCCGGGCGATTTGACAAAGGGGCATAGGGATAGAATCCACTAAAAAAAGAATTTTAACTCTCATTATTTATTGATTTACAAAGAATTGATATAGTAATTATCTCACAATCAGATATCTTAAGCTTTTGTGGATAATACTTAAAGTTGCCATCAACATTAATTGAAGCTGAAAAAAATGATTTTGTAATGTTAAAAATCTTGTCGAAATTAGTATTGAGATTGTGCACGGAAAAGGATGGTTTTTACTTAAACAATTCCTTTATTTTACTTAATAACAGCAAATTACACCATATTTTATTGTATAATTAACAAATTTTAATAGCATAGCACGTTTATTATAAATCATAAACTATTAATGTGATTAAATAAATTTATATATAGAAAAAATGTTTATTTTTCCGAATTAAATTTAAAACAGTAATATGAGAACATTTTTAAAAATCTTTTTAGCCTTCATCCTGGTAGTACTGATTTCAATGGTGACAATTCCTCTTGTATTTAAAAATCAGATAGTTCAGAAAGTAAAAGAAGAAATAAATAAAAGCATAAAAGCGAATGTTGACTGGAAAGCCTTTTCGATTTCATTATTCAAAGGTTTTCCTGATCTTAAAATTACCCTTAATGATCTTTCCGTTGTGGGCATTGAGCAATTCCAGGGAGATACACTTATTGCTTTCGACAGATTAATGGCAAATATAGATTTGATCAGTATCTTTTCAGATAAGATAAAGGTTAAAGCTTTGCTTCTCGATAAACCTGTTTTACATGCAATTGCACTTAAGGACGGTTCTGTTAACTGGGATATTACTTACCCCTCCGATGAAATCGAGGAATTGACTGATACAACTGCAATGGATTTAGTCATAAATTTAAAAAAAATCAAAATATCCGATGGTATAATTTCCTACTTTGACGAAGAAATGAATATGGCTGTCTGGCTGAATAAACTTGACATGAACCTGACCGGCGATTTTTCGGAGAAATGGACAGAGTTAATTTTAAACGGGATATCAAAGTCATTTATAGTGGATTATGGAGGAATAAAATATATTAATAATGCTATTCTTGATGTAGATGGTATCATTGGTGCAGATCTTGTTAATTACAATTTCACTTTTAATGACAGCGAAATTAAATTGAATGATATGATATTTGGCGTTGAAGGAATGTTTGGAATGCCAAATGATGATATTGTTGTAGATGTAAGATTTTTTTCAAAAGAGTCAGGGTTTAAATCAATCCTGTCAATAATCCCTTCTATTTATGCCAAAGATTTTGAGAACCTAAAGGCTTCCGGTTCGGTAGATATTGAAGGAAGCGCTAAAGGCCTGGTCAGCGATGATGAATTACCCAGGGTGAACATAAATATGCTTATTCGTGATGGTCATTTTGCTTATCCGGATCTTCCTAAATCAGTTGATAATGTAAATGCTGAAATGAAAATTTTTTACGATGGCGTATATGAGGATAATACTACAGTTGATATCCGCAATTTTCATCTTGAGCTTGGGGGAAATCCTCTCGACTTATATTTAAAAGTTATAACCCCTATGAGCGATATGCAGCTTACAGGTGCCATAAAAGGCAAAATTGACCTTTCATCTCTTGCAGATGTTGTGCCTTTGGAAGAAACCGAACTTAATGGTATTATTAATGCCAATCTTGAACTTATGGGCAAAATGTCAGATCTTGAAAAAAAGAATTATCAGGCATTCAGGGCAGAGGGTCTACTTGAGATTGCCAATCTCCTTGTTAAAGGAAAAGATATCCCTCTTCCTGTTAAAATTGAAAATACTTCCATGAGCTTCTCCCCACAGTTTGTTAACCTTTCAGAATTTGATGCAATGATTGGAAGTTCTGATATTCATCTGGCTGGCAGACTTGAAAATTTCATTCCCTATGTTTTCGCAGATGAAACTATAATAGGTACACTTGAATTGAAGTCGGGGCTTCTTAATCTTACTGAATTAATGACAGCAATACCGGAGGATAGTATTAGCGAAGAAGATGATACAGATCTGTCAGTTGTGGAAATACCCAAAAACATAACTTTTCTTTTTAATTCGAAGATTGACCGTATAAAATATGACAAACTGGATATTACTAATCTTCTGGGTGATATTGAAACCCGGGATGGTAAATTATTAATGAATAATCTTTCAATGGATCTGTTAAATGGGAGCATGACTATGAGTGGTGAATATAATACAAGTAATACCGGGAACCCCATAGTAGATTTCAATTTTAACATGAACAAGATCAATATTCCGGCTGCATTTCAAGCATTCAATACTGTTGAAAAACTGGTCCCGGTTGCCGGGTATTGCCTTGGGGATGTATCTTTAAACCTGTCATTTTCAAGTTTTCTGGATTCTACAATGATCCCTGTTATATCCAGTATAACTGGCAAGGGTAAATTAAAAACCGACGATGTGGAAATAGTTGAAAATAAAACATTTGCAAAAATGTCGCAATTAATTAATAATGAAAACCTGAAAAATCCCCATTTTAAAAATGTGAACCTTTCATTTGATTTACGTAACGGGCGTTTATTTATAAGTCCGTTTGATACAAAAGTCGGGGCAAGTACCCTGAATATCGGGGGAGATCAGGGCATAGACCAGACAATGAATTATTATATTAATATGAATATTCCAAGGTCTGAATTTGGATCTGCAGCAAATGATTTTCTTGATGGAATTGCAAACCAGGCTGTTTTAAAAGGATTTGATATTAAAACAAGTAATAATATCAATCTTCAGGTTAAAATTTCCGGCACTTTTACTGATCCGAAATTTTCACTGGATGTAAAAGAAAGTTTGCAAAAAGCTAAAGCCGATGTCAGAGAGGCAGTACAAACCAGGGTTTATCAGGAGTTGGATGAAATAAAAGAAGATGTTAAGGTCCAGATGAGCGAGGAAATTAATCGTTTAATGAATCAGGCCATAGAAGAGGCAGATAAAATAAGGCAGGAAGGAAGGGAAGCTGGAGAAAAGCTTGTTGATGAAGCTAAAAATCAAGGTAACAGACTGATTAAAGAAGCAGGAAATAATCCTATAAAACGACTTACTGCTCAAAAGGCTGC
>CAZLXM010000098.1:0-14650 GCA_964563105.1 uncultured Bacteroidaceae bacterium | reverse complement strand
GCTAAAACCTAATTTTTTTATCTTTGAAGTGGTACACTTTTAAATATCATTAACATAATTTAATTGTCTCATTTTTAACGCACTATCTCTCAATCTGAGAGTTGGGACGAGACGGGCTTGAAGGCTCTTTTGGCATTTTTGGATTGAGGGAAAGCCCAGCGTGAATACCAAATGTGCCTGAAAGCGAAAAGATAGTGTACGTTGAAATTATTTCTTATTAATTTGTGATAATTGATAGATAGCAGCCTTTAAAACTTGCCAACAAATCAAGGCTGTATGCTCATCAGGATTAAAACGCTCATTTAATTGCTGATAAGGATGAATATAATTTCTAAATCCTCTAAGTACATGACTGAACTGCTTCACATCCTTTCTAAGATGACCAACTTCAAAAGCAACATCAATAAAATTATTTAAAGTCCAATCATGAAATGGCAATACTTTTTTCTCTTTATCTTTTGGTGCTGATTGAGCTTTATTATACTCCTTAGGGAATTTAGATGCGATACCCAATAAAACACCTTCCAATGTACTACCAATTAAAAAGATAACCGCTAAAGATGCTTTTGAATTTAAACACTTCTTAATTTCAATAAATCTGAAATTTAAAATATCTGTAATCATGCCATCCAAATCCAATTTCTCAAGTGGAGTTTCATCAATTTGTTTTTCAAGAAAATCATTTTCCTTTTCTGACGTTTCATAGGAAAATGTATCCAAATCTTTATCACTTATCTTTTTAAAATATATGTTTTTATTATCCCTTGTTATTTTCCAGTTATCAAAAGCTAAAAATTGATTAAATTCAGTAATGAATTTATCCAATTCATTGAATCTGCCAATATAATTTACAGGCGCAAAAAGTTTTTTAATACACTTGTCTAACTCAGGAGTGCCATTTATTTTAGATAATTTGTCATCAGTATATATCCAGCGTGAAGGAAAACCCTGACCGTAAGAATCTTTAAAGCCTAATTCATTAAAAAAACGCACCAATTTTGGACCAGAACGATATTCAGTTTCTTCATTTATAAGATTACGCAGTTTTTCCAAAGATTTTTCTTGTAGAATCATTCAACTTCCTCCACAATTTTAATATCTACCTCATTTAAGCCAAATAATTTATAAACCAATCCGTCAATTTCTTTTATGGTTTTATTAATCTAAACTTTAAAATTTTGTAATTCTGTTTTTTTATTATCGAAAACTTCCATCCAGTCCATTTCTTTTGATTTAGATAACTTTTCTTGACCAGATTTATTACTTGAAGAATTAATCTCTTTAATAAAATCAGAAAAATCAAGTTCTTGCCAATTTTAAAGCTTATTATAATACTCACTATTTGAGCATCTATCAATTTAGTCATTCCGTCTCCTGCAAATTCAAATAAGGTGTCAACATATTATAAATTAATACTACATTTAGAAATTAGTCTTGCTGATTCTTGTTCGCCTACATCTAAAAGCCGTTTATGTAATTCTCCTAGCATTTCGCCTTTTCAAAATGAGTGCTAACGGTCTGGCAGCTTGGCGTTTGTGGTGAAAATTTAACACAAATGTTTAATAGAGATACTAATGTTCAACCTTTTATGAATGTTCAATCGAAGCCGTTCACCCGCCATAACGCCAAACTGCTTGTTAGCAACATACTAATTTTCTTGTCATTTTATTTATTTTTTTCATTGTCTATACTTGTGCGTTTCAAGTAAAAATATTGCAAGTGTTGAAGCTGCACCAACTGAAAGTTTAGCGTGCCTTGCCGTAAGTCCTTTGAAACTCGCTTTTTTTCCGTGCCCACTTCCATATTGATTTCTCAATTCGCCAATTCCTTGCACAACAGTTGTCAAACTACCCAAAATACTTTTAATAGTTTTTGATGCTTTTGCTTCATCGGGAATTCCTTCGGGGGTCAAATTAAGTTGTTTTGTCGTTTGTTTTAAAAGTTGAAGCAAATCCCAATTTTTATCAATTTCAATTTGTCGTTCTGTCAAAATAGTTTGGCAAATAGTTTCTATTAATTCTTTCGCTGTCCCAATGGCTAATTCAGGTGAATTTTCAATTGAACTCTCCATAATTCCAATTTGCTTAACTACATATTCGTCTGAAAGAAAATTTTGAATCTCTTTTTTAGCATTTTGAATATTGGCTTTGCCTAAAATTTTATAACGCCCTATAAAAATTGGTCTATCTGAAATGCGTGTCTTTTCAATTATTTCAAAATTGTCTTTTGATAAATAATCGTTGAATAATTGATGAAGTCTTGTTACCTGCGTTGTGTCACTGCGAACAATTGGGTGAAGCATTTCACATAAGAACTGTAAAAACGTAGTGTCATCACAGTACAATAAGTTAAACCGTCTGTCGGAAAACACCCAATTGTCGTCCCAGTCGTAATTGTTTACTCTATGTTGCCAAATATCTCCATTTGCATTTTTAAATCGGCTATCCATTGATGGCATTTGGTTAAGGTCATATAATCGAGAAAGAAATTCCGTTTCTTCTAAGCGTCCATTCCAACTTATACCTTCAACCGTTATTGCGTCAAAAATGTCTTTTCTGGTTATGTTAGAAATTTGGTTCATTATGTCCTTTGCCGTGATTGTTGTGCCGTGTTGTTGAGTTGTCACTTGTTAAAACTCATATAAAGTATACCACTAAAATAGTAATAAATTATTCATTTTTTACATAATCTTTAATTCTATAACTTTCGCCATTAATTTTGATGATATAAGCATGATGAACAATCCGATCTATAATTGCCGAAGCCAGGACATTATCACCAAAAATATTTCCCCGGTTTTCAAAATTCCGATTTGTTGTAATAATCATTGATCCATTCTCATAACGTTTACGGATGATTTCAAAAAAATTGTCCAGCCCGTTTGCCGGCAGTTTTTTAAATCCAATTTCATTGAGTATAAGCAAATCAGTATTCAGGAACTGGCCCGGTATGTAATTATAAGTTCCATCAGCCCTTGATGCTGTTAGTCGTTCAATAAACTCGTTTACATGTATAAAAACAGTTTTGTATCCCTGTTTGATGGCTTCAAGCCCTATGGCATTGGCCAGATGTGTTTTACCAACACCTGGCTTCCCCATTAAAATGATATTTTTGTTTTGATTTAAAAAACGGCACGAGGCAAGTTAATAATAAGCTTTCCAGCGCTCTCATTTCTCCATTTCGGTACACTTATTCATCTATGAGAGCTCTGGAAAAGTGGTATACTTTTGATGAATATTAACAGTATAGAGCGATAGAAAAAATGCAAATGTGCTACCAGGAGTATGATCGGCAATTGGTTTTAAATTACTAAAACCTATATTTCACAACCATCAATAGTTACTCTAATTTCAACTTACCAGCATTTGAAATTGCAATAGTGAATGGAGTATCCAAGTCAATGTCAGAATTAATCCCCTAACAAAGTTTCAATTCATCCACATGAGCAAGATTTGTGGCAGCGCCATCTACATCAATTGAGAATGCAGCAGGATTATCCTTTACTTAAGCTATTAACATTACACTTTCCATTTCAGCTATGTCAAATGCCTGTGCCATAAAAGGCAGCCTTGATTTATCAATTGTCAATTCAACCGGGCCATTCTGCTTCAACTGATGCCACTCTGTTGGCATATCATAGCTTAAATTGATTGCCTGATGTAATCCAATGTTTTCGAGACTTTGCCTAATCTGTCCCAGTTGGGCTATTAAAGCATTGTTGGCATCATCATTTAAATCATCCCCACCCTCTCTGGCAGTATATTTCATATGAATAATCACATCGCTAATAGTGTTGTAATCAAACTGCAGGATTTTAATTACATTTATATTTTATTTTAAAAAAGACATCTTTATATCCGGACTTGCCAACCGCAGATGGTACTTTTATTTTCATAGCACTGCCTTTGGAAATTCCGAGATTATTCTGTTCCTCCTTCCATTTGTTATTACTATCAAGTGTGTATGCTTTTGCTCCAATAGAGTCTATATTAGAGATATTTGCAAAAAATGGAAAATGCTCTCTTCTTAATTCCAGAATAATATCTTCGGTATTATGGGGATCATTTAATTGATGCCATTCCATTGGAAAATCATGACGCAGGCTGAATAGTCTGAACATACCTGAACCATTTATCGTATCCAGAGCACTTCTTAAACTAGTTTCTACACTTTCTTTAAATCCACCGTCATATTCCGCGGTATAACTGATATGGAAAATTACATCTGAAATAGTGTTGTAATCAAAAGGTCTGACCGTTTTTGGCAGGGACAATGCCCAGGAACTTATGGCACCGGCACCTTCGAACGGTAAATATTTTTCATCCCTGAAATTAAGTTCAAACTGACCACCGTCATTTTGGGCTGTGGAGGTGGCAATGGTTGCACAACCGCTGAAATTGAAATCTTTCAAACTATCGTCTTTGTTTGCACGAATTTTGTTATTACCCAAAGTCAAGGTCGCTCCAATATTGGTATAAGGCCCGGCAACGCAGGGAATAGAAACACGGACAGATTTAATAATTCTTCGGAAATAGCCCGGATAAATCAAATCAAAAGCGGCCTCGGGAATAACGAAATCACTGCATTCTCCATTCATTTTAAGCTCCATCAATTTATCGGGAGCCAATTGGAGCATACTAAAATTCTGTGTTATTTCAATTTTCCGTTTGTCTGTATTGATAAATTCCTGTTCCAGCTGCATCAATTGCAGATTCAGCCGTTCACCGGCTAATAAGCCCAATTTTTTATTATTCCAATTATTATTTTTAATAAATGATGGTGGTATATCTATTCCGTATCGTTCAAATTCGAATGCTTTTTGTGCTTGCAGCGCCATATCCGAGGCCAAATTGAAGGCCATACGATAAAGTTGTTGCAGCTGCCTCACCTGGAAAGTATAGTGGTCGTAGTCTGAGAATTTAGTAGTATAAAACTCATAAAGCTCTTCATATTGCTCGATGCTGGTTTGATGAATACCCAGATCATATTCGGCAATCTGTACTGCAATCTCAGCATTTTTTATCTGTTCATTAATGCTTATCATTTCTTGTGATGAATTGAGAACCTGAAACTGCCATTCTTGCTCCCGGCGTTTATGAGAAGCTTTTAGCCCGGCTGTAATTGCCTTACTTTCATTAATTTTTGCTACAGCATCTAAACTACCTGCCAGACCGGCAGCCTGACCTTTTAATTGTACTCCGCCATAAGTCATGGCAAAAGGACTTCCGGAATTTGGAATTAGAGCCAAAGAAGCCATAGCTAATTGGTATGTATTTTCTAACTGCCTTAAAGAACCTGCTTCTTTTTTCCTGGTTTGTTCAGTAATTTCTTCACTGATAAGTCCCTCATCAATCAATTGTTCATAATAGGCTTTTCGTATTTCAATTCCTCTTCTATTTTCACGTAGGGCATCCAGATTTGTCATAGCCTGTTTTAATTGTCGCTTCTTTACATTTGTGGTCAGAGTAAGAATGTTCCGTTCATGACGCGCTCTTAAAAGTGTTAATTCTTCTGCATCTTTCTTCTCCATAGCAGCAAAAAGTGATTGGCCAAAACTTTGAACAATACCCGTATATTGTTTGGCTTTTTCAATCAGATAAGCAAAACGATGGCTGGGATGTTGGGTGTTAAGTGCCGCTATTATTTCATCAAAAGACACTCCGTCAGCTACCATACGCGCCAGCAATGTGGGATCAATCTCCGGCGCATAAGCCGGCATCTGTTTTTTAACTCCGTTAATATCCAAACAATGATTTAATTTGAAGATCCGATCATTTACTCTGTCCCAATAATTGATAAAGTCTTTGTTGTGCGGGAAACAGAAGGCAAGATCATGTTCCGGATTAAATAAAGGATAAGCAGAAACCGGAAGAATATGAAAAATATATGGTTGTTCACTTACAATATATGTATCCGAACTTATTTTTGACGGATCTATAATTTTATCCCCAAGAAATTTGGATTTAGTCAGGGAGACTTCACTTACATTTTGGCCTTGAGTTGCTACTTGTTTTGTTTCTCTTTGAAAGGCTGCAGAGTCCTCCTTTGAGCTTCTTTCGGGAAAAGCAATGTAACCCTTCTTCGCAGAATATTTAGCTTCGGTATCGTTATCCAATCCTGTCGCTATTTTTAAAATAGAATCTCTATATTCAGAGAGCTCTTGAAGGCTTGGGCCACCTGGACGCAAGGGTTCATGTTTACTTCTATCAAATATACCAGGATTATTATATTTTCCCATATCAATTACATTCTTTGGAATATCGGGAGTGAAGTAGTTATAAATAAACTCATTAACCTCCGTGTTTTTTATATCCGAATAAGTAAAACTTTTGGTTTTTTGACATTTTCCCGTAGATTGAGGTTTGTTGCCTAAAATGGTTTTCACCACGTTATACAAGTGTCTGGCTTCACTGGTGCTTTCAGGCGTAAACTGTTCAAAGAGATTGTCTGCCCAATCGAGCAGGTTATCCAGATATTTCATTACCACATGCTTTTGATAAGCTCCCAATCTGAGTCTGGCTATAGCATGAGGATTCCCGGGGTTGCGTTTATACATCTCAATGGTATTCGGATCTGTATATATTTCCTGAAGTGTTCGAATTCCTATATTTCTGAATGCTGCAAAACGCCAGTTTTCATCAAATAGGAAAGCCTGTATTTCATTTTTGACAGCAGTCGGATTATAAACAAATTCATACCAATAAGCGGCTTCTCTGTATTTGCCCGCAGCATTAAGGTGGTCGGCTATCCTCATGGGTATATGAAAAAACAGCTCAAAAAAGTAATTTCCAAAGCTTTTGCTGTAATCTATCTGGTCTGCAACCATAAACTGTGAGGATTGAGTATCCAGAAAGGTTTCAATCCCGAGAGATAATTTTTTCCATAAAAACGTAATATTTTCTGTTTCCTGGTTGATAACATATTGATTATTTGTATTTGTTGGGATAAGGACAGATTTGTAACTGAGCCTGTTTATTAAATAAGATGACATACCTGTTAATTTGTCATCACTAGAGATATGGAATTTTTTAAATGAATCGTAATAAGTATTATACTCTTTTTTCAAATCGTTTAATATAAAGGTTTGCATCTTCTCCCCATACTCGCTTTTTACCTTTTTTTGATTTCCCATATCAATAGTCACAAGCTCATATTCCAGCTCACTGATGGGTTTGTTGTCATAAATTTCAGTAACCAATACATCTCCGCTCGCAACTTCTTTATTTACATACTTATATTTTATTTTATATTTTATTTTATCTTGATGGATAAATGAAATATTTGTTGTTTTTAAAGAAAATTTATAATCGTCATTTTCTTTATTAAACTCCATTAGGAAAGTCAAATTTTTATTAGAAGAAGCATGAACAATTCTGGGTTCCAAATTAAAGTGGTTTGGTGGTTTGTTTTGCCCGATAATGGCATCAAACTGAATTGTCTCCTCGTTTATTTTAAGATCTAGTTCTCTTTCATATGTGAGACCTTGAAATGGAGGTTCCCCCGTATAAACAACTTGAACTTTTATATTTAATGTCTTAACTGTAAATGTCGTGCCCTGATAGATATCCTGGATTGCTTCTTTTTTATCTGACCAGATTAAACCAAGTTTTAATTGATTTTTTAATTTATAAGGATATGGTTTTCGATGAACGGTTCGTTCAAACTCCTTCAAAACATTATCTCTTATGGAATCTGCACTAACATAATCAATATCTTGAAATTCCGGATTTCCACCAGAAGTATCCACATATTTTTTAAAATATTTTAAGCGTAAAAAAGCATCAAAAGGGCCGTTTGTTCTATAACCTAATTCTATTTTTTGCGGAGGACTCCATTTTTTATTTGTTTGTAAATAAGAATAGTTTAGAAATATATTATAGGTATGCCCTTTTACTTTCGAATCTCCTTTATCCATCCTCATTATATCCCTACGGTCACTGCTAATCCAAAATACGTGAAGCTTTCCATTGTACATAATTGCAGAAACATCTTCGGCGGGAATTGAGATATCCATCTTTTCCCAATTGGACCACATCGGGTCACCACTTTCCAGAAATTCAACATGACGGTAATAAAACTCATGTGGTTGCTGGTTAGTCTTTCCGAATAAATAAATGCGCTTGGTATCTTTATCACGATATGCCCCTGTTACTTGCAATTCAGCAAGTTTCATGATTTGTTCAAAATACTTTTTATAGGCATTTTCCACAACTTCAAGATTGAGCTTTTGTTGCAGAAGCTCATCTTCCAACTCTTTAAATTCAGGCGTTTTATTATCTCTGATTTCGGCTTCCGCATAATTTTCAGGAAATAGGAATATTTTACGGTTGGCTTCCCATACCCTGTAATTCTTTCTCCATTCCCATTCATCAATTTTATCAATATCCAATATGACTTTCACTTTACCATCGGCCGATTGTTCCAGCCCCATGATACAGCGATTGATATATACCTGGAGACTGTTGGTGGCCGTTACAATTTTGGGGAGCATAAAACAATCACCCATTTCGACGTCCAATAAAAAATATTGATAGAGGCTTTCCCGATTTGAAAAACCAAAGTTCATCTCTCTTATATTCTTATTGAAAATAACATAATTACAAAGAACATCCCTCAACTTGCGGTTTAAGGCGTTTTGCGAATCCCTGATGCTATTTTCCCAGGATTCATTATCTGCATATTTTAATCGGATCGCATTTTTCAATATTTGAGCCTGATGATTCAATGATGTATCCGATTTGAATTTTTCCAGCGTTTTTATACTTATATTTAAAGCCTTAGACCATTTGAAATTATCCCAAACTTTCTGAAGATCAGAAATCGAGTCAGACTGAGCCACAGTTTTCCCGACATCGGATAAAGAAACTTTTTGCCATTTGCTTATGCTCCACTTAACTGAATCGGACAACTCTTCAGACGGATCCAGATTAGCAAGAAGATCTATTAAATTGAAATTAGTTAAGATTTTTGTCTCCTTCACCCAATCACTAAGTATTTTCATCTCCTTGATCCAATCTATTTCATTCCAGTCAGTGAAATTAAAGTGAAAGATTTTGCAGGTCTTTGATTTTTCTGCAATTTGGATTTGGAGATCCGAACTGATTTCAAATAAATCGAAAACATATTGCAAACGTTCCAATTTATTTTTCACATTGGTAAATTTGATTATGGTTGCTTCTTCCGGATTATCGGAAGAGAGATCATCAAATACGGAATTCAAATCATCGACTTCTTTCTCTAAAAATGTTTTGTAATATTGCAGAATACTGTTTTCAATACCCAGCCATTTATTAAAGAGCGCTTCAAATCTTTCATTTGCCGGAACCGCCCCGGAATTGATCAGTTCTTTAATTTCTTCCTGGTTTAGAAATTCCGAATCTTCTGTATTTAATTCTTTTTCATTCAGATTTTTGTCAAAGAAATAAACCAAATCTGTGATGTCAAGTGGTAAAGAAAGTTTAAACTCCATAAACGACAACAAATCCTCAGATGTGAGGTTCTGATAATGATTTTGCCCATCATCCCATATTTCCAGAACCTGAACGAATTCATCAAAACTCGAAGCACCGGACCATTTGTAGAGAACAGCATATCTGTAAATAACATCTAGTTTGTCCTGAGTGAATTTTATTGTATCAGTTACATTATGCAGGAAAGTGAGTAAATCGAGAATATCCTGTTCATTGAGCCCAAAAATACTTTGTAATTCAAGAGAAAGTAATTCGGCCTCATGAAATCCTCCTTTCAATTCTTCCAGCTTAATTTTCTGGTCTTTAATTTGTTTTCCATAGAGAAGATTTTCCCAGCTTAGTTTTTTCTTCTCCGAGTGGGTTTTTGAAATTCCTATCCAGATCCCGGACAACTGTTCAACGTTAAGACCGCTTAAATCCTGTAACTTTTTAAATTGCCCCAAATCTAAAATAGCTTGTTCATTTAGATTATCATGTTGAATTTTAAATGTTTGAAGCACTATATCCAATTCAGTCAGATTCCAATCGGTTGCCTTCCATAGTCGAATGATACGGTGCATGACTCCTTGCCAACCAGTCAATTTGGAATCGAATTCCAGTTTAAAGCTCTGGATATCGTCTGTCATTCGTATTTGTGTGATTTCCAAATTCCCATTCCAGAATTTCAGATCAACTAATTGTTGAGTTTCTTCAGGAGTCAATCCGGTTTTTAATCGGAAATCGATAACATTCTTATCTATAAATGCATTTAGATTCTTGTCAATTATACAATTATAGGTCTCCTCCGATAGTGAAAGTCGTTCAATAGCAATAGCTTTTTTTTCCTCTTCATTAGCATCCGGATACAGATATTCCAGGAGGTCTATTCTTTTTGTGTTGAAATAAGCAAGCCAGGTTCTCACTTCTTCCAAAGTATGATTGTAGGGTAGAGAGAATTCAAGATCAGGCTTTTCATTTAAAAGCGTTTCTTCTACAGGAATGGTAAAACTTGTATGTTTTTTAATGAATCCTGACAATACTTCAATTATAGTTTCAATATAGGGGATTGATTTATTGGTATTCTCGCAGCTCAATTCCAGGTACCACAAATCCGGACGACGGGTTTTAAGATGAATCGGGTGAGATTCTTCCAATCTCTTTTCTTTAAAATTTTCATCTTCCAAATCAATCTTTAAAACACTATTCTCAATAAACCGCATAAGATCAGTAAAGTAAGCAGCAGGACTCAGGACGGACTGGCAATGCTCACAATCACAATAATTTAGAGAGCCAAACAAGTCTTCAATGGTATCAAGATTTTTGAGTCCATTTTGTTCTTTCAGATCATTCCAATTTTCACGCAGTTTTTCCAAATTATCATTAACTACGAAATCCGGGTTTGCAATTAATTGCCCTGAATACAGATTACCATTAAATTGGCTTAATGACAAAAAGCCGTTCATTGCCATGATATGATATTCCTGAGCCTTATCTTTTATCAGATATGCAATTGGTAAATCTACCCCGAGATTTCGCATCAGGTATTTATGAGTATGATTTACTGCTTCATTGACATCTATTCCTTTAGCTACCAGTAAGGCGGCAATATCTGTATCAGGACTAATTCTAAGCGCCTGTTGCACCTTAGAAAGTTCACGTATTAGTTCAGGGGTAGGATTTACTCCTTTGATTTCCTCATTGAGCAGACCGGTATCACCTGAAATAATCGATTTCCCCATGAGATCAAAATCTTTGTTCTGCTGGTAAAAGCTTTTTAAATTATTACTTACCCCGGGTATATCCTTTTTGTCCAAATTAAACCATTCCGGTTTTTCAATCAATCTGTGCATTAAATAGGCAGAGGGGTAATCATTTTCTATTCCCAATAGAATCTGCTTAGAAAAAATTGTTGTTTCTTCATCTGACAATCCGGTCTCAGCTTTAGTTATGACAGATATTAATGTATCTTCATCAAAGGTCACCAGATCTTTAGGTTTTTGAACTCCTTTTTCAGAGAGGCCTTCCAATATATCTGCCTGATTGCCTGTGATACGCATCAAGTCCAGCGTATTATCTATACGTTCAAAATCATCATTGGTCCAATTTTTCTCTGTCTTCCATCGATTGAGGATGAGAGACTGCTGACTTATGGAAGTATCCAGCAAATAAGGAATTTCAACCTCAGTATCAAGATCAAGGTCTTTTGCTTTTATCAGATCTCCCAGTTTGCGGGAATTATATCTTAACCATGCATCTGAAAACAGAGGGTTTTTTGACAGGGGCAAATCCAAACCAAGTAAATCTTTTACAGTTACTTTATCGCCCTTTCTGTCCATGTCCGATAAATATTGGTCAATAACTTCCTTGTATTGAGAATCGACTTTATTTTTTATGTTATCTATTACAGCAGAGATGGTTTGATCCTTAAAATCTTCTGAATCCAAAGGTATGCCACTGATTGCTTCAGCTAAATCCTTAGCTGCATCTAAAGAATTGATGATATACCGTTTTATTTCTACGTCCAAAATAAGTTTTAGACTTGGATCCCTTTCTTTCAGTATATCACTTGTCCTGGTTGAACCTTTGATTTTTATGCTTTTTTTATCAGGCGTTGTGCCCATTTCTTCAATCCTCACTTCAGCGCCTGCTTCCCTTAATAATCCCGCAAAACTTTCGGCATCTTCTTTACTGAGATTTTCTGCTAAAACCTCCAAATTATCAACAAGATCCTTGCTTTCTTTTAAGCCTAATTTTGTGAAATTCCGGACAACATTAACTACTTTAAGTTTGGAATTCCCGGCTGACAATAATCTTATAAGATAGCCCTGGTTAGTTTCATCATTTGTCATTCCGATTACCTGAACTGTAACTCCTAAGGCCATTAACTGATTGGCAATGGTTGTAGCTGCTTGCTTATTGAGGTTCTGCCTGACAGTTCCTCCATTTTTAATAAGCCCGTCTATTTTATCTTTCTGATCGGGACCTAAAAATTTATGCAACAGTTCTACAACTGCTGCCTGCTGACTTGTCACCGGTGATATTTTAACTTGATAGTTCATAATGTTCAGTTTTAAATGGTTGACATTTTTCTTTCTTTTAATTTTTTATTATTTCCTGTTACAAAGAATCAATTGTTCCCACAAACACACGCTGTATATTTCGACTTTATGATTGTGTAATAGACGACCGTTACCATAGGTAACTTTACCGGGAATCGTAGTTTTTTAAAGTTTTATTTATTGTTGGCATGATGTTTTATTAAAAATTTCTCAATTGATTACTTTTTTATTTTTCGATAAATCCATTTTTCTTTATAGATATATTTTTCAAATCCACATAGTATTTATATATTTCAATTATTGTAAGAATCAATATCTTTTATAAGCAAATTCATTTCATAAAATAGTCTAGTGATTTTATCATAATCAAAGTCATGCAAATCAAGAAGATTATGGATCCCTTTCTGTGATAAATCAGCAGCTAATTTTCCTTTAAATCCAATTTTAAAGTGACTATCAAATTCTGTTGATGTTACTCCCCCAAAAATATAGATAGCGTGGAGAGAAGTTCCAATTCCTTGAGTCAAGTAATTTCCCAGTTTTTCACCTGTTTTTTTATCTATCCTATTTGAAGGGATAGATTCATCAATTAACCTATATCCTGAAGGGGATTTTATTGGTTTATAACCTGGAGGAATTTGATCTAAAGTTCCGTGTTGAATTCGATCAGTAACATTAAAAAAACCAAATCCAAAAGAAAATTCTCCAATGCTTAATTCAGCCTCTCCAGAGGCTGTTTCCCATCCATCTTCTTTATTCCCTCCAGGAAATAGATCATTGATTATTAGAATTTTACTTCTCCAGTTTGAATCACCAAAAGCAATTGCAAAATTTCCAGATTTTGAGAACAAATAAGGATCTGTGGAGTCCATCGAATCAAGCAATGTTGTATGCCAAAAATTAATTCCATAATAGACTCCAAAATTTAAAGTAGATGGTCCGCTTGCCGTAAAATCCCTTATATTCTTTGATTTATTAAAGATTCCAGAATTTATTAGCTCTTGATCTTTAGTACCCCCAATGCCTAAATAGCCAGATAAAGCAAATTCTATTATGTCAGCAGAAACCCCATGTTTAACATCAGCTATGTTGATCTGACCACGGATACCATAATCAAAGCCTACGGTATTATCAAAGACTTCGATATCAGGTAAGTATGATGTACCTGCAAGTTGCGTAAAAATACTTATTTCTTTTGTATCAGATCCTGATGAGAATGAAACTCCGGCAAATACACTATAATCATTATTCATAGCCTGACTCCCTAAATCATCAAACCATTTAGTTGGTAAATTATGGGCATATAAGTATACATTCACCCCATCTCTAATCCCAATCGGATCCGCACTTAACCACCTTCCCAACCAGGGTAGATAATATCTTGCACTATGGTATTCTAATCCGGTTTCCTCATCCCGCTCCATCCCTGTGTAGCGGTAGCGTTTGGCAGCAGAACTAATTGCTTTATTTTTTGCCTGATAGGCGGTAGTGCCAAAGGGGTGGTATTCTTCATAAGAGATAATTCTCGCTGTATCGTCCAACTCTAAAGCGGCTGATCCGAGATGATTGTGCATTTGATATCGCAACAATTGTTTTTCTGTTCCATCATCAACATCGTTACGAGTTTCTATCATAACAAAACGATGTGCTTGTGCTGAGTCTGTCGAAACATCCATCAGGCTCAATGAAACCCTTTCCAAACCGGCATGATTGCCGGAATGTTTTTTATACAATTCATACCCTGCTATATAAATTCTTTCTTCTTTTTTCGTTGGTGTATTACCTGGAGAAGCTTGATTTTCCGTAATCTTTCTGATACGTTGACCGCTTCCATCATATTGGTACCAGGTGGTTTCTGCTATCGTCCCCCCATTACATTGTTGACGACTTGTTAAAATAACTTCCTCTTTAAAATTCCATTCTATTTTGGAAAGGTGTGGCATGGCGGTGATATAACCGTGTTTGGCATGATGAGGATAGGTATAAGTATTGTTGCCAACAATAGTGTTAATTAAACGGTTGTTATAGTTTTCATAATTATAAGTCCTGGTCCAACTCCCGTCATTTGCCTGATGTTTCATTTTCAGGATATTACCAACTGCATCGTATTGATAATGTTGGGTGTAATTGCGGGTAGCCATC
>CAZLXM010000097.1:0-14669 GCA_964563105.1 uncultured Bacteroidaceae bacterium | reverse complement strand
CCCCTTGCACCCCATGCAAGTGCGCTAGCCAACTGCGCCACACCCCGAAATAACTGCTAAAACTTATTTGAAATTATTTTGAAAGGCAAATTTAATAAAATATGCTCAATACACCAAAAACTAAAATATTATTATATTAACAGCTGATTCTCCTGAAACATTAATCTATTTTTCCCTGATAACCCCAACCCATCCGCCATTGTCAGACATATTTATTTTTAAACGGTCACCCGCTTTAATCCGCTTATGCAACTTCTCAATTTCAGACGGAACCTGATCCGACTTCTTTGTATCAGCCCATATCTCAAGATTATAAGTTCCGGCGGGCAAAAAATCCAGATTCAGGTCAACAGACTTCCCTTTACTATTATTCAATACACCAACAAACCAGCTATTAGAACTTCGTTTGGCAATAGCTACAAAATCTCCCGGATATCCGCCCAGAAACTTTATATCATCCCACACCACCGGAACAATTTTCAAAAAATCCGAACCAGGCTGGTTTAAAATGTGATCAGGATGATCGCAGACTACTGTCAGAGGACTTTCATAAATTACAAACTTTGAAAGCTCTGCAGCTCTGGTATTCCATACAAGGGCAGGAGGTACCCTGTATTTGAACTGGTCTCTCCTGACATTAAGAAAAGCCCCGGGGGTATAATCCATCTGTCCGGCAAGCATACGGGTGAAAGCCAGCTTTACATTATGTTCCGGGTTCATCCTGTCGGAAAATTGATAGTATTCATTTCCCATTAATCCCTCCCTCGTAATCATATTTGGCCAGGTACGAATGATCCCGTCAGGCTTAAAAGAGCCATGAAAATTTACAAGAAGCTGATTTTCAGCCGCACACTTAATAATATCCTGATACCACTTTACCATCTGCTGATCTTCACGATCCATGAAATCAACCTTTACTCCCGCAATTCCCCATTCTTTATACAGGGGGAAAGCGGTTTTATAGGCAGAGTTACGGTTAACATCCTTGGAATATAGCCAGATAAGTATTTTTACATTTTTTGAATTTGCATATTTAATTATTTCAGGCATGCTTATTTGTTTAACGCTCCGGATAATATCAGCCTCAGGGGAGTTATAATTACGATACCACTGCCAGTCGACAAGCATATAAGTCCATCCCATTTCTGAAGCTAAATCAATATATTGCTTAATAACAGGCATTTCCATCTTAAGGCCGCCACTCCACCAATGATCCCAGGCACTAAGGCCGGGTTTGATCCACGAAGGATCTTCAATGGCACACGGATCATTGAGATTCTGAATAATTTCCGATTCAATCAGTGTCCCGGGATTGTCACCAATCATAATTACACGCCATGGAGTATATATATCATCATGAAATCTGACTTTAATCCCCTCTTCTTTTTCACCCGGTAAGGGCGCAAGTTTTGTAATTAACTGATTAGTATTTCCATTTGTACCCAGATAAAAACCCGGATAATCAATTATTTTTGCTTCCGTAATCGCAACCCAGCAGTTATTACCATATTCCATTAATAATGGCATACCCGCAATTGATTTTTCACTTAAGTAATTAAGCGGATGTTCAAAAAATTCTGCTTCATTGGAAGATGCATAACCTCCTTTGTATTCAACAATCCATGCTTTGGGATTATCAGGAATCGAAAAAGTTGTCAGCTCTTTTGTTATTTTTCTTTCACCGATATTTTCCGATCTCGGCAGCCTGAAACAGAAGGCAATCCCGTCGTTATATGCCCTGACCCTTAATTCCAGACAGCGCCTGAGAGATGTTTTTTCTTTGAGCTGCAAGATCAGTTCATTATAGTTGTCACGGATTATTGAATGTTTTGATTTAACGACAGGCTCCCAGTTATAATCTGTTACATTGAAAGAGGTATCAGTTATCTCAAAGTTTTCTTTCAAAGGCAACTCATCGGCAAATTCAAAACCAAGCAGCGATGGTTTAATAATTGGGCGTTCCCCGAAAGTGACAGCATAACTGAGATTTTTTTCATTAAATAGGGTTATCTCTATATTATTATTTGGAGATCTAAGCCTGTATTCCTGCGGAAATACGGAAATACAACAAAACATTAAAATTTGTGCAATAATTAATCCGGATGTTTTCATAATTTTTTGATCTTAAATTGACTGATCATAAAATTATGATTTTTTTTTGTTTTTAAATAATTGAGAAAAATAATAATATATTTAACAGGAATTGAAAATCAAAAACTTGCAATCAGGTGATTTACTCTTCGGGATCTTCTGCAATTAGTCTTTTTATTCGTTCAATCTGGGTTTGCTTATTTACCTCCCTCAATGCCTGGGCTGTTTCGGTAAAATATTGATGATTACTTAAAAAATTCAACTGAAGAATATTCCATTCTTTAAAAGAACCGATTTTATTTTGTTCTTTCAGTTCCCTATACAAAGTATTTGAAACCGGGATCATATCTGATCTCCCCAAATAGTCAAGATCCGCATCACAAATTATTTGTCCGAGGATATCCTTTGGTTCAGGTGGCATTTTTGTTGCCATAATAATTTCGCAAATACGATTTATTTCTGCTTCAGAATAACCATAATCAGGCAGAAACTTTCCGGCTAAAACTGTTCCATGGTATTCATGATTGTCATAACTGATAATATGACCGGCATCATGAAACAAAGCTGCTGTTTTTAAAAGAAGTATTTCGTGATCACTTAGACCTTCAGCCCAGCCGATTAATTCAACCTGGGTAACTACATCAACAGTGTGCTTTACATTATGGTAATAAAGATACGATGCTAATTCTTTTTCCAGTTTTTCAAGAATAATCTCCTGTATATCTGTAAATTGAACCAGCTTGAATTTAGTGTGGAAACTGTTATTTGGAATGATGCTTTTCCCGTTAAGTGAGAATCTGGATTTAAGCCCCTCAACCACATACATATCAAGATCTGCTTTATACTTTACGGGCATTTTACCATAATAAACACAAACAAAAATTTCTTTTACAAGTTCATAAGTCATACCCGAGATAAGCACTTTTCCGCTTTTACTGTATGATTCCATCCTGCTGGCAATATTTACGGTATCACCTTTAATATCATAGCTTACTTTCTTCTTCCCCATAACCGTTGCCGTTACCGGTCCGGTATGAATACCAAGACGAAATTCCCAGGTCTTCCTTCCATTTTCTGAAGCCGGTAAAATTTCACTTAAATAGTTCTGGAATTCCAGGGCAGCCATAATTACCTGAATGGGATTTGTAATATTTTTTACAGGTATTCCTCCTGCTGCCATATATGAGTCCCCTATGGTTTTGATCTTATGGATATTATATTTATGGAGGATGGAACCGAATTGAAAACGAATTTCATCAAGCTCATCAACAAAATAATGGGTATCTGATTCACCCAGAAGATTGCTGAAACCATATATATTCCCGAATAGAACAGTTGCTATCTCAAATTTATATGAAGATGGTCGTTCAATAAATTTTTTCCCTTCTTTAACTTCTTTGGAAGAAACAGTCTTCAGGCGCTCAGTTAATCTTGCATTCTCCTTACTCAGCTTATTAACTGATTTTTTGAGTTTTTCATTATCCTCTAATATATCCTGGATTTGTTTTACAAGATTTGAAACTCTTTTTAAAAGATCATGATCTGTTATATTCATGGAAAAAATTCTAAAAATCCAATATCTTAACTTTTAACATATTACCTGTCAAAAATTTTAGCAATTATGCCCAAAACCAGGTCAGGAACATAATATTAGAAAGCAATTAAAATACATCTGTGTTATACGGTTTTAGACTTTTTATGTTTTAACTATTATTAGTAAACTCAAAATTTTTAGATTACCCTTATTCTGACTTATTACTTTAGATATAATGTAATTTTCAAATTAATAAATGTAAAAGTGGAGCTTAATATTTTTTTATAATTTTAAGCGCTTAAATCAATATTGCAATGCATCCCCTTATAACCAGTACTCAAAATCCCAGAATAAAAAAGATATATCAGCTTTCTAAAACAAGAAACCGCAAAAAAGAGAATTTATTTGTCATTGAAGGTTTAAGGGAAATTAAAAAGGCAATGATTACAGGTTACAGCTTTACTTCAGTCTTCTTTTGCTCTGTATTAATGAACCGGCAGGCTCATGAATTGATCTCTCAATTATCCCATAAGACAGAAATTTTTGAAGTCGAAAAACATGTATATGAAAAAATTGCATACAGGGATAATCATGATGGCATTATTATAGAAGCTGTTCCAAAATTCATAAAAACTGAAGAGTTGAAATTGAAAGATAATCCTTTATTGCTTGTTTTAGAAAAGGTAGAGAAGCCCGGTAATCTTGGTGCAATTTTTCGAACTGCTGATGCAGCAGGTCTGGATGCTATTTTAATATGTGATTTACAAACCGATTTATATAATCCAAATGTGATCCGCTCTTCTTTAGGATGTGTATTTACAGTTCCTTTTGTGATATGCACATCCGATGATGCAATTAACTTTCTGAGAAACAATAAAATTGATCTAATTGCCACTACTCTTCAGGCTGATAAATTATATACCGAAATTAATTTTAAAAAGCCATCTGCAATTATTCTGGGTTCGGAAGCTGAGGGCCTGACAGATATATGGAGAAAAAATGCAGATCAAAAAATAAAAATTCCGATGGCCGGAGTGAGTGATTCTTTAAATGTTTCGGTTACAGCGGGGATAATGATTTTTGAAGCTCTCCGACAGAGAAAATGAGTAATATTAATACCATAATTTTGTTTGTAATTCGGGAAATCATATTTTTGCGCAAAATTTGATAAATGCGTCTGGCACGTTTTATTTCTAAAATCGCACCATCACCTGAATGGAAACTACCTGTAATTATTTTAGCAGGTATTTTTTCAGGCTTGTTTTTTTATGCTTTCTATATTTCAAATGCCCCTTCATATTTGTTTGACAAACCTGAAACATGTGTGAATTGTCACATTATGGGGCCACAATATGCAACCTGGGCTCATAGTGCCCATAGAGAAGTAACAAATTGTAATGATTGTCATGTCCCTCATAATAATATATTTAACAAATATTATTTTAAGGCAATAGATGGATTAAGGCACGCTACAATTTTTACTTTGAGAAAAGAGCCTCAGGTAATTTTTATTAAAGCGGCAGGTAAAAAAGCTGTTCAGCAAAATTGTATACGTTGCCATGACGACTTAATCAGGGATGACAGAATACTTTTAATGACTGAAGATTTTTATCATTTCAGAAAAGAAAGGAACTGTATTGATTGTCATTTGGAAACTCCACATGGAAGAGTCAAAGGACTTGCTTCAGCCCCTGATGCAAGAGTGCCCCTTCCCGGTAATCCGGTACCCGGGTGGCTTAAAAAGTTACTCAAAGAAAACAAATAATAACAATCTAAAAAACAAGCAATCTAAAAAACAAGCAATCTAAAAAACAAGCAATCTAAAAAACAAACAATCTAAAAAACAAACAATCTAAAAAACAAACAATCTAAAAAACAAATAATCTAAAAAACAAATAATCTAAAATAACATATTCCATTAAACACAAAAAACAACATCATGCCTCAACCCTGTCACCCGTCACTCGTCACCTCGTCACCTTTTTTAACCCTTTTCAATCATGAGACCTCTAAGTGAAAAAATCAAAGAAAACCCCCTAATAGGCTGGATAATTTTTCTTTCAACCCTTATAATTGTTTTTTTTCTGGGCTTATTAGCTTCATCTATTATGGAGAGAAGGGCAGAGGCAATTTTTGCCTACACCCCACAGTTGAAACTAAGTCAGTTTGAACCAAGGAATGAATTATGGGGTGAAAATTTTCCCCGTCAATATCAGTCTTATCTTAAAACTGCTGATACTACATTCCGGAGTAAATATAATGGATCGGCGACTATAGACCAGTTGGAGGAGTACCCCGAATTAGTTGTGTTATGGGCAGGTTATAGCTTTTCTTTAGATTATAAGCAGGCCAGGGGTCATTTCTATGCTATTAAGGATATCCATGAAACACTGCGTACCGGTGCCCCTGTTGATGGCAGGGAAAGTCCTGTGCCTAATACCTGCTGGACTTGTAAAAGTCCTGATGTTCCAAGATTAATGAATGAAATTGGTGTTACAGAGTTTTATAAAGGTACCTGGGAGACAAAAGGTCAGGAAATTGTTAATTTTATAGGATGTGCTGATTGTCATGATGCTGCCACTATGAATTTGCGTATTTCACGACCAGCCCTGATTGAGGCTTTTGAAAGAACTGGCAGAGATATTGAAAAAGTTACTCACCAGGAAATGCGTTCACTCGTTTGTGCTCAGTGCCATGTGGAATATTATTTCAATCCGCATAAAGTTGAAGGAGTTCAATATCTTACATTTCCGTGGGATAAGGGGAGGTCAGTGGATGATATTGAAGCATATTACGACAATATTGAATTTTCTGACTGGACACATGCTTTAAGTCGTGCTCCGATGCTTAAAGCCCAACATCCCGATTATGAGATTTATCTTACCGGGACACATGCATCAAGAGGTGTATCATGTGCTGATTGCCATATGCCATATATTAGTGAAGGAGGACAAAAGTTTACTAACCATCATTTACAAAGTCCTCTGAACAATATTAATGCCTCATGTCAGGTTTGTCATCGTCAGGAAACTGAAAGGCTTATTGCTGATGTTTATTCTCGACAGGATAAAATAAAAGAAAATCAGCGCAAACTTGAAATGATTCTTACTCAGGCTCATGTGGAGGCAAAAAAAGCCTGGGATATTGGTGCGGAATCCCGGCAAATGAATGAAATCCTGACATTGATCAGGCATGCCCAGTGGAGATGGGATTTTGCTGCTGCCGGTCATGGGAATTCATTCCATTCACCTGTAGAAACATTGAGAATTATTTCCACGGGTATAACAAAAGCACAGGAAGCAAGAGTGAAACTTGCCAGGCTACTTGCAGAATTGGGTTTTTCCGGTGAAGTTCCATATCCCGATATTTCTACAAAGGAAAAAGCTCAATTATTTATTGGCCTTGATATTCCAAAATTGAAAAAAGAAAAAGCACAGTTTCTGTCCGGTGTAATACCGGAATGGTTAAAAAAGGCTAAGGAGCGGGAAGCAAATTATGATTGACAAGATCATAGTTTTTCATAATTAACCGGCTTCCTCTTTTCGTAATCTCGTCTTCAACCCTTATTAAGGGTAAATGCGGTTTTAAAGGAGTAGCTGCTATACTTTTTAGTCCGCCAATCAATTCTTTTGCTTTCATTAACAAAGGATCAGCGGGATCACCGAAAGGTTTTAAATCTAATATTAAGTCTTCAACAGGATAGTCTGGTGTGAGCCCGTTTTTAAAATCAGTAAAACCATCCTTATTAGCATATTTCATAACTATGGGCAGCATAGCCCATTTATGTTTTGGGGGATTATTTGAATCAGTAATAACCCATGAACCTGTATATTTTCCATAAGTAGGTTCACCTATTGTAATTACATTCATATACGGTTTTAATCCGGTAATTACCAGTTCACTGGCTGAAGCTGTTTTCCATCCGGTGAGAAAATATACTTTGTTAAGATTTAAGTTTGTTAAATTTGAAGAAAAATTCATACTAAGGTGTTTGGGATCTGTCCCCGGTCTTTTGAAATAATTGGTCAGTCCCTCATTATAAATATATTTCACAAGTATTTCCCCGGCTGAAACTACAGAATAAGGGGCAATTCCGGATGCCAGGGCACCGGCCATATCAGTTTCACCACCCCGGTTATATCTTAAGTCAACAATTAATTCAGTAATATTTTCAAGTTTAAATGATTGAAAAACATTATTAAGCGAATCCAGAAAAATATCATTAACACCACTAATAAAACTGGTATAAACTAAATAGCCTGTTTTAATACCATTTATATCCATAATTTCATGATGAATGACAGGATTTGTTTCAATAACCTTGGAAACGATTGTTATTGGATCACCTTGAGGTATATAGCCTGCTTCTGACAAAATACCTTTTCTAACTGTTATGGAAGGTTGAAAAAAAAGATCATAATAATTATCAATTGTCAGATTCTGACCGTTTATGGTTAAAATAAGATCACCACGCTGCAGGCCTTTAATATCGGCCGGGGATCCGGGATAAACAAATTCCACAACAAGAATTATCCTGTCACCTTCTATTCTTATAAATGCAGGTGAAATACCTGTAGATAACGGAATTCCGTCTAATTCGGCAAGTAAAGCATCCATATCAGGGGTGATATATGACCACTTGTCTTCAGTTTTATAAACCATTTTGTAAAAAAACTTTTCAGGATCCGGTTCGCGTCCGGGATATAAACCGGAAGGTATTTTATTATTCCATAAATACAGGGCTCCCATATTGTCAAGTATCCATTCGTTTATTTGTTTTATATCCCTGCTGACAATATCATCATTATTGATATCTTTCCTGCATGAAGACAGAATTACCAGGAGTATTAATATTAAAAATATATATTTATTAAGAAATGCTTTCATAAATTACTAAGTTTAATGGGGGTTTAATCAAAAACAAATTTTAATAATTTTCCTAATATTAGACAAACTAAAAAAAAATAAGTTTCACAAATAGACAAAATTTAATAATAAAAATAACTTAAAAAATCAGAATGCCGGAAAAATAATAAATAAACTATTGAAAAGCTTTAGTTTATCAGGCATTTATTAAATTTCACAATGTTTTATCAATAAAATAAACAATTGATTACCAGGCTTATAATTAGGCTGTCTTGTAAATTTTATTTCAAAATCATTTATAAAATTATGATAATCATTGAATTTATTACTTTTTAACGCATTTGTTTTATAATTTTTTATATTTTTGTTTTAATAAGTGTATATTTATTATTTAAGTTTTAGCTAGTTATAAAAATTAAATTTAGTACCTATGAAAAGAATTGTCATTCTATTGACACTTTTTGCCTTTGGAAGTTTAGCCTTAAAGGCGCAGGGTGTTCAAATAACCGGTAAGGTGACTGGTTTGGATGAAGGGGGGCCATTGCCCGGTGTATCTGTTGTTGTAAAAGGGACTACAACCGGCACAGTTACTGATATAAATGGTAATTATTCAATTTTAGTTCCTGCGGATGCGAAAACTCTTGTTTTTAGCTTTATAGGAATGCAAACTCAGGAAGTAGCTATTGGCAGTCAAAGAGTTATTAATGTTGTTCTGGAGACAGATGCTTTAAAGCTGGATGAGGTAATTGTAACAGCAATTGGTATTTCCAGGCAGCAGAAAGTATTGGGGTATTCTATTGTTGATGTTTCTGCTGATAAAGTTGCCCAAAAATCAGAACCAGATTTACTCAGGGCACTACAAGGCAAAGTTCCGGGTGTTGAGATCAGAAGTTCCGGCGGATCTCCCGGATCTGCCACACGTATTACTATCAGAGGGGCTTCTTCATTTTTGAATAATAATGAACCTTTATTTGTTGTTGACGGTATCCCTTACAGTAATACCATGGTTCAAACTACTAACATGAGTGTTGGTGGCGGGGCATATGGTAACAGCCTCAACACTCTGGATCCGAATAACATTCAGTCGATGTCAGTTTTAAAGGGTGCTGCAGCAGCAGCATTGTATGGCTCAAGGGCAATGAATGGTGTTATAGTGATCACTACCAAAACAGGGAATCCGTCCTTTGCACAAAAAGGGCTTGAAGTTACTGTAAACAGTTCGGTTAATTTTGAAAGCATAGCAAGGTATCCCGAATTCCAAAACACTTATGGCGCGGGTTCTGATTTTAACTATTCCAATGCAAACGGATCATGGGGCCCAAGATTTGACTCATTAGATTCAATACTCGTATGGAATGATTTTTATAAAGAACTTGGCTGGGGAAACAAAATACCATTTGTGGCTCAGCCGGATAATGTAAAGGACCTTTTCAGGACTGGTCATGTTTATGATAATTCAGTTAATATTCAGGGCGGGAGTGACAGGTCTGCAGTAAGCTTTACAGCTTCAGCCACAAATAATGATGGTTACATTCCGCATTCTTCATTTAACAGATATTCTGTGAGTGCGGGCGGTTCTTCCTCACTCCAGAATGGTTTAAAGGTTAACGGATCTGTTGCTTATACAAATAGCAAACAGGCAGGAGGCATTTTTGGGAACAATCAGGCTTCATCTGAAGAAGCAGCTTCATCATTTGCCAGGGGCCTTTGGATAGCGCGTAATTGGATTATGGACCCTTATGAAAGGCTTGACGGAGGGACTTTGACACCAAACCATCCACAATTCGATAACCCTTTATGGTCATGGAAACATAATCAGGTTATTACCGATATGAATCGCATTACTGCGAATATGGGACTTAATTACGATATTACATCCTGGTTTAATATATCTTATAAGTTCGGTGCCAATACATATCAACAATTTCGAAAACAGATAATAGACATCGGTTCCAGGGGATATGAAGGAACAGGAGGTTTAGTTACAGATGACTATAAATTTACTGAATTGGAGTCTAACCTTTTATTTAATTTCAATTATGATTTTACCGATAAGATCAATTTTACCGGTGTAATAGGTCAGAGTGTTAACCAACGTGCATCTGACAGAAGGATGTTCCAGGGTAAAAAATATACTGTTCCCGGAATTTATGATATGAATAATATTCAGAATGTGATACCTTATGGTGGCGGAATTACAAAAAGAAGACTTTTAGGGCTTCTGGCTGACATGACATTAGGGTATGACGGGTATCTTTTCCTTAATCTTGCCGGTCGTAATGACTGGTCATCAACTTTACCTCCTGATAATAATTCTTATTTCTATCCAAGTATTAGTACTTCATTTCTTTTCACGGAAGCATTTGAGAGTTTAAAAGGAGATTTTCTTAGTTTTGGAAAAGTACGTATTGCATGGGGACAGGTAGGCCAGGATGCTCCGGTATATTCACTCTATGATGTATATGGGCTTTCCACGCCGATTTTAGGTCAGCCTTCCATGTATACTCCAAATACCGGGTACTCTGCTACACTTGCCCCCGAAATGAAAGATGAATTTGAATTAGGTACTAACCTCATTTTTTTCAATAATAAAATTGGGATTGATTTTACCTGGTATAATAAAGAAACTTATAACCAGATATTGGATATTGATGTGGCTGCTTCCAGCGGATATACATCACAATATAGTAATGTGGGTAAACTGAGTAATAAAGGTATAGAATTAGGCTTAAATTTAAATCCTGTTAAAACATTTTCAGGTTTTGAATGGAATATGTATATGCAATTTACAAAAAATAAATCAAAAGTCCTGGAGATTGTAGAAGGTGTGCAAAGGGTTACTATTGGGGGATTATTTGGCGATCCTTCTGTAGTGGTTGCTGTTGGACAGCCTTATGGTGTATTTTATGGAGATGTTAATTATCGGGATGATGAAGGGAATTTATTGATTGATCCGGGTACAGGACTTCTGATCAGGGATATTGAACAGGATTATTATGGTGACCCCAATCCCGATTTTATAAGCAGTTTAAGCAATACTTTTTCTTTTAAAGGATTGACCTTTAATATGATGCTCGAATATATAAAAGGAGGGGATGTTTATTCTAATTCAATTGTTTCAATGTTAGGGCGGGGAGTTACCAAAGATACTGAAGACCGTGAAAAAACAGTGATAATTCCAGGGTATTACGGAGACCCTAATACAGGCGAACCCCTTAAAGATGCTAATGGCAGGAAGATACCAAATGTTACACAGGTATCCCTTGCTGACCTTTATTTCGGTGAATCTTTTGCGATTAATTCTGCGGGTGAATGGAATGTGTACGACGGAACTACTGTAAGGATAAGAGAAATATCACTTGGCTACGAATTACCTAAAAAACTTTTGCAAAGAACTCCTTTCGGATCAGCTATGATAAGTGTAATCGGAAGAAACCTTTGGTATTATAGCCCCAATATTCCTCCATATACACATCATGACATGGATGTTAACGGTTATGGTAACTCAAACGTTCAAGGTGTTGAATATTCTGTAGCCCCATCTGTGAAAAGAATTGGATTCAATCTGAAGTTATCCTTTTAACTAATTAAATAAATTTACTGTTATGAATAGAATTAAAGTCTTTTTGCTGGCTGCCTTGATTATTATACTTGCAGGTTGCGAAGATTTTTTAGACATAAACAAAGATCCCAATAATCCATCAGATCCAAATATGCAGCAATTACTGCCCGTAATACAATTCGAACTGGCATCTGTATTGTCTCTGGATTTTGGTTATATTGGTTATGCCAATGCCGTATTTACACATCAGTTGTCAACACGTCAGCCCGAATATGATGGTTATGGGATAGCAGGGTCCGCTTATGCGGTAAATCGCTGGTACATTTTGTATGCAAATGTTTTGCAGGACCTGGAATTACTAATCACTCTTGCTGAAGAGGCAGAAAATACACCTTATGCCGGAATTGCTAAAACACTTAAAGCTTATACTTATAGCGTAATTGTTGATTTATGGGGCGATGTTCCATATTCTGAGGCAAATGTTAAAGGAAATGTTCATGCCGTTTTCGATAAGGATTATGAGATTTATGCAGATCTCTTATCACTTTTGGATGAAGCTTATACTGATTTAAAAACTGAACCTGTTGATTTGAGGGATGTTGGAAAAGATGATATTATTTATGGAGGAAATCTTACAAAATGGATAAAGGCCAACCGTACCATTAAATTAAAGCTTTACACACAGGTCCGCAAACACACTTTATATAATCAGGCTAAAGTTGACGAGCTTTTTGCGAAACCCGATGAACTAATCTCATCCTGGAATGATAGTTTCATTTTTAATTATGGACCATCTTCAACACCTGATGACAGGAATCCCGGATTTGTATCAGAATACGGTGGTGGACAGATCAGCAACTATATCAGTCCCTGGTTTTATGAAATATTAACAGGTGAGAATCCAAATATTTTTACCGGAATCACTGATCCAAGAATACCTTATTATTTTGTAAATCAAAAGCAGGATGGTGCATCATCACAGAGCCCGCCTGAATATAGAAATGGCGATTTTATTTCTATTTATTTCGGATCAACAGGGCCCAACAGGGACCATGCAGGAAGAGGAAGCTTTACAATGATGGGTATCTATCCTGTAGGAGGAAAATTTGATGACGGGAGTCCGGCACCTTCAGCCGGTTTAGGCATATCTGACGGTACAGGTGTAGCGCCCATGAGGTTTATTACTTATGCCGACAGATTATATCTTGAGGCAGAATTGATAAATACCGGCAAAAGAGCAGGTGATGCCAAAGAAATATTGAGCGGGGCAATAGACGAATCATTTAAACAGGTAGATGCTGTTGTAGCTAAAGCAAAAAAGAGCGGACAGGAAATACCTGTACTTTTCGGTTCAGATTCCTTTGAAGAGTATAAGACAAAGATTTTAAATAGCTATGATGTAGCAACAACGGATACGAGGAGACTCGAAATAATTATGACACAGAAATGGATTTCAAGTTGGGGGACACATCACGATCAATACACTGATTATAGAAGAACAGGTTATCCGGTAATGTTTGATCCTTCTGATCCAAACCACGCTCCGGGCGGTTTTGTTTCAGGAGGGCCTGAGGGGAGTGGCTCTGTTCCGGTACAAAGGACCAGAAATTATCCTCTGTCGTGGCCTTATGATACAGATGAACTTACTCTGAATAAAAATGCACCGCCACAGAAGAATATTACAATCAGTCGTGTTTTCTGGGATGTAGTTCAATAACTGTAATTTAATTTTAAGACATTATGAAAAAAATCACATATATATTAATGATTCTCTTTGCAGGTTTCTTATTTAGCACTTGCGAAAAAGATGAAAATGGCAGAATGCCTGATGATTTAAAAGATGCGAATGCGGCTGTTTTGATAATAAATGAAGAAGATACTGATCCTTTTATAAATGTATCCAGTCCTGCTGATTTCAAAATTTCAGGAACCGTGGATCTTCTATTTAAAGGTAAAGTTAAAAAGATTGACATTGTAGTGGTGTATAATGGCGATTATAAAAACCAATATGTGGTTACATCTTTTACTACAGTTCCGTCTGCCTTTAATATAAGTGGCCGTGAAATTGCTGATGCTATCACTGTTCTGTCATCTGCTTCTGATATTGAAGAGGGTGATATTTTTAATCTTTTTACAAGTGTTGAACTTTTAGACGGAACATATCTGCCGGGATTCACTGAATTTGGGTCATCTGCTGTTTCATCCGGTTTAAGAAGCACAATGGAAGTACTAAAAGATGCTGTTTCAAATTTTGTTATAAATGTTCCATGTGAGTTCGTACTTGATGATTTTCTTGGAAGTGTTTCTATTTCAGAAAATTGGGGCGGAGATATTGAAGAAACAACAGGCGAAATAACATTAGATCCTGATTATACCGGTCCTTATGTTGGTTTGATTATTTATCTGGATTTCTTTTGGTATGATGAGGACTGGATAATAGAAGACGGGAAATTAAAAATAGAACTTTCCACCTATAATTATACTATTAAAGGTAATCCGGATAAACAAATAATTGGACCGGTAGCACCGCCTTACACTAATCCTTATTATTCAAAAATTACAGGTAGTATAAATACCTGTACCGGAGTAATGACAGTTTTAGTTGGCAATCTGTGT
>CAZLXM010000096.1:12007-15045 GCA_964563105.1 uncultured Bacteroidaceae bacterium | reverse complement strand
AACAAGAAAATGAAAATATTTGGAGGTTCCATCAGAACGACGTGATTAACAACAATATAACTAAAATATTTTCTGATGAAAAAAATATTATCCCCATATTTAATAATTTTTTACCTTCTTTTTAACAGCTGTAACAGCATCGACAAATCAGGAGAAATAACTCCCAATCAGTTTAAAGGATCAGATATACAGCGAATTCAATCGGCAATAGATGCGGCAGAAGGAAAAAGCAACAAAGTTTTTATCCCCCCTAATAAAACCATTGACAGGGACTACTGGTTATTGGACAGTGCGATACTTTTACCTGCAAATATGACAATTATCATAGAAAACTGTATGATCAAATTATCTGATCAATGTAGAGATAATATGTTCAGAAGCAAAAATGCAGGTATTGGAATAAGCGGCCCTGAATGGCTAACAAATATTAAAATTATCGGAGTTGGCGATGTAACTCTGCAAGGTGCAGATAATCCCCGTTCAACCGGGGATGGTAACAGAACATTAGTAAGCTCACAACAAACCGGAAGAGTAAGCTATGGTTCTGATGCAGGAAAACAGGATATAAAACAAACCGGCGACTGGCGCAATATTATGATACTTATGGCATTCGTGAATGGCTTCACACTTAAAAATGTAACAATAATAAATGCACATTCATGGGCAGTTAGTATGGAAAGAACATTAAACGCATATATTTCTGACATCAGATTTAATTGCCCTGAAAAACAGGAAATAAACGGACAGGAAGTATTTGTAGCCAACAGGGATGGGATCAATCTCAGGCATGGATGTAAAAATATACGAATTGATAATATTACGGGAAGAACAGGTGATGATTTCATCGCCATGTCTATCCTGGGCCTGTATTCTGAAAATACAGAAGGAGGAACTTTAAATTCAAGTATGGTAACAGGCAGAAAATGGAGAGGACACGAAGATGATACTGAACAGGTTTTTATCACAAATATTAATTGCCAGTCACAATGCAGGGCAATCGCCATTCGTGCAAACGATATCGCAAGCATTAACAATGTGTTTATCAACGGATTAGTTTACAGGGGACCTTATAATGCAGCATTGATTGGGGGCAAAGGATATGGAAATCCATCAATACCAGGAAAAATTAACAATATCCATATCATGAATGTTATGGGTAATGGTTATTCACTGTTCCTGATAGAAGAAGCCATTGCCAACTGTGTGTTCCAAAACGGGATATTTAATGGTGAAGGTGAGATAATAAAATATACAATAGATAAAAAATTAACAGAAAATATTTTTTCAAACAATTTAATAAAAATTAGTAACTGAAATATTCTCCATTTTTATTCTTTTTCAAATCAATAACTCTCATTATCAGAATGTTATAGCATTTTCTGTTTTCTTCGAAAAAATCTCTTTGAAATACAAGGAGTTAGGTTCCCTGAAATTAAATTATTAATGTGCTAAAGCTGAAATTATTTTAGCATTTTATAATCATAAGCAAATTAATTAGGTATATTTGACGGTTCAAAGTATACGTAATATTACTTCTTTTATTACATACTATGCTGTTTCGTATTTGTCTGCTTTCGCTTATATTTCTCTTTACAGATAATTTATACATATATTCACAAATAAAAGCTGTTAACCGCAGTGCTTATCGGATACATATTTTTCAAACAAATGAGTCCATAAATGTTAATGGTATACTTGATGAGGAAGTTTGGCAAACTGCTGAAAAAACAATGAAATTTCAAAGGGTGACCCCGACAGATACAGGCTTTGCCATTGCACAAACCGAAGTGATGTTAAGCTATGATAAAAATAACTTATACCTTGGAGCAATTTGTTATGATCCAACATACGGGAAAAGGCCTGTTGAATCCCTAAAAAGAGACTTTTCTTTTGGCTTAAATGATAATTTTATGTTCTTCCTTGATACATATAATAATCAGAATAACGGATTTGCTTTTGGTATTACAACTGCCGGTCCTCAATGTGACGGAATAATGAACAACGGGACTGTTGTGGATTATAGTTGGGATATCAAGTGGAAATCAGCGGTAAAAAATTATGATGACAAATGGGTAGTGGAATGTGCCGTTCCATTTAGAAGTTTACGATATTTAAAAGGCGATAATGAGTGGGGCATAAACTTTGGGCGACTTGATCTGAAAAATAATGAAAAGTCGGCATGGGCCCCAATGCCGCGGCAATTCCCCCACTGTTCGCTGCCATATACAGGAACTTTAGTATGGGACAAAGCCCCTGAAAAAGCAGGTTTACGATTTTCCCTTATCCCATACGCCTCAGGAAGGATCATTAAAAATAAGGAAAATGGAGAAAATATCAAATGGAAAGCTAATACAGGCCTGGATGCAAAAATGATTCTTTCTACATCCATGAACCTGGATATTACAGTAAACCCGGATTACTCACAGGTAGAAGTGGACCAGCAACAAACTAATCTCGATCGTTTCGAATTATTTTTCCCTGAAAAGCGACAATTCTTCCTCGAAAACAGTGACCTTTTTGCAAATCTCGGAAATAAAGGTATTCAACCTTTTTTTTCAAGGCGTATTGGATTGAATGTACCGGTAAATCACGGTTTACGTTTAACCGGAAGATTAGGTAATAACTGGAGGATGGGGTTAATGAATATCCAAACAGGGACAGAAAAAACGATCCCCTCATCTAACTATAGTGTTGTAGCACTGCAAAGAGAATTATTCAGTCGCTCCAGCCTCGTGGGTTTTATTGTAAACAAACAGGTGACAGGAAATTTCAATGATTCTGTATATTCAGGATATAGATATAACAGAGTGGCAGGGCTCGAATATAATATTGCAAATTCAGATAACAGGTGGACAGGCAAAGTTTTTTATCATCAGTCGCTTTATCCCGGGGCATCAACAAATGCTTCCACTATTGCCGCCAATCTTACCTATGCATCACCTTATCTCAAACTCAGCCTTAATGAAGCCTGGGTTGGATCAGATTATGTTGCAGAAGCCGGGTACGTCAGAAGGACCGGATATTATGAAATTTCTCCT